>JAHZHY010000026.1 GCA_019420045.1 Clostridiales bacterium | reverse complement strand
AATCAGATCATACATGATAAAAAATATCCTCCTTACCTTTTCATTTCCGGCTTGCGCCGCATCTTTATTATACCGCCGGGGAAAGTGGGGCGCAATCAAAGGCAGCATGGCAGATTGCCCTATTTTTTGCCCTGAATTTCAGCACACATCCCCAAAGAAAAAGGCAGGGCCGGGAACGATTGTTCCCGGCCCTGCAAAAAAGAGAGAAAAGCATCTGCTCCCTTTGGAGCACTTTGTTAAAGAGCGGTCTCCATGCCCAGATGCAGGGCTTTCAGGTTGACCTCCAGCATTTTCTCCGGGATGTTTTCCCGCAGCACCTGATCCCAATCCACCTCGGTGAGGCCAAAGGCACGGATCAGCGCTCCCAAAAGCACCACATTCATGGTGCGGGGATTGCCGGCCTTTTCCGCCAGTTCCGCACCGGGCAGCACCCGGGTATCGAAACAGGCCTGCATGCTCTCAATGGTATTCTGAGGATATTCCGCCTTGCCGATGGCCACCGGCAGAGGGGCGATCTCATAATCGTTGATGACGGCGATGCCTTCCGGCTTGAGATAGGGGGACCAACGAACGGCCTCCATTTTTTCAAAGGAAATGAGCACATCGGCCTCTCCCAGCCCGATCACCGGGGAATAGACCTTCTCCCCATAGCGAATGGTGGTGGAGACGCTGCCGCCCCGCTGAGCCATGCCGTGGATCTCGCTCATTTTTACATCATAACCGGCTTTGAGCAGACCGGCGGTGAGGATCTTGCTCACCAGGATGGTTCCCTGGCCGCCCACGCCCACCAGAAGGATGCTTTTTACCTGTGCCATAGTTATTCACCCACCTTTTCAATAGCGCCGAATTTACACACCTGCTGACAGACGGTGCAGCCCACGCAGAGAGTGGGATCGATATGGGATTTGCCCTCCTTGATCATCACAGCAGGACAGCCCACGCCGATACAGGCTTTGCAGCCCACGCACTTCTCATTGTTCACCTGGCACAGCCCCTTTTCGTGAGGGATGCCCTTGATGAGCAGGCAGGGCCGGCGAGTGATGATGGCAGCAGGCACCGGGCTTTCCATGGCCTCTTTCAAGGCCCCCTTCATCTTTTCCAGATCGTTGGGGTCCACAATGAGGATCTTTTCAAAGCCCACGGCCTCCAGGATCTTTTCGATGCTGATGTATTTTGCCTTTTCCCCCATCAGGGTATGTCCGGTGCCCGGGTTGTCCTGATGTCCGGTCATGGCGGTGATGCTGTTATCCAGCACACAGGGGATCATATTGCCATTGTTGTACATGATCTCCAGAGCGCCGGTGATGCCGCTGTGGAAGAATGTACTGTCGCCCAGAACGCCGATGACCTTCTTGTTTTCGCCCCGGCGGGCAAAGGCCTTGGCCATGCCCACACCGGCGCTGAAACCGGCGCCCATGCAGATGGTGGTATCCAGAGCACACAGCGGCTCGGCACTACCCAGGGTGTAGCATCCGATGTCGCCGGTGACCACCACATCCTTCAGGCGGGAAACTTCGTAGAAAAAGCCGCGGTGGGGACAGCCGGGGCAAAGCACCGGCGGACGGGGCACCGGAGTGCAATCCACCTTCTTGGTCTCGGCCTTCTGGCCGATGAGCCCTTCCCGCACGATGCCCGGGTTCAGCTCATACATCCGGGGAATGATGGATTTACCTTCGCAGGCAATACCGGCCGCCTTGATCTGCTCTTCCATAAAGGGTTCCAGCTCTTCCACCACATAGAGTTTTTCCACCTGTGAGGCAAAGGAGGCGATCAGCTCCATGGGCAGAGGATTGGTGATACCCAGTTTCAGATAGGAAGCGCTGTCCCCAAAGACCTCCCGGGCATACTGATAGGCCACACCGGCGGAAATGACGCCCACTTTGCCGTCTCCCATCTCCACTTTGTTCAGGGAAGATGCGCAGGCGTAGGCCTCCATCTGCTTCAGCCGGTTTTCCAGGCGCTTGTGATGGGCCTTGGCCCGGGCGGGAGTGGCGGCGAATTTATCCGGGTTTTTCATATATTCCTTGTGAGCAACCTGCACCCGCTCTCCGGTCTCCACCACGCTCTTGGAATGGCAGACCCGGGTGGTCATGCGGAAGAGCACCGGGATATCAAACTTCTCGCTGATCTCGTAGGCTTCCTTCATAAAGTCGATGCAATCCTGGCTGTCGGAAGGCTCTACCATGGCCAGCTTGGCAAACTTGGCATAATACCGGTTGTCCTGCTCGTCCTGAGAGGAGTGCAGGTCCGGGTCGTCGGCAGTGATGATGACAAATCCGCCGTTGACCCCCAGGTAGGCAGCGGTGAACATGGGATCGGCGGCCACATTCAGCCCCACATGCTTCATGGCGCACATACTCCGCTCTCCGGCGATGGCCGCGCCATAGGCCGCTTCCAGGGCCACCTTTTCATTGGGAGCCCATTCGCTGTAAATGTCCTCTTTGTACTGGGGCAGATTTTCGAAGATCTCGGTGCTGGGTGTGCCGGGATAGGCCGAGCCAAAGGTGGCTCCTCCTTCATAGGCGCCCCGGGCCACCGCTTCGTTGCCCGTCATCAGCTTTTTCATCTCAGTTTCCTCCTTCGTTTGCCCGGGCGATGATGCATCCCAGGGCGATGGAATAGAGCTTGCTCTCTGCGGTATCCGCCCGGGAGACCAGGACGATGGGCACGGTGGCCCCCACCACGATCCCCGCCGAGCGGGCTTTTGCAAAATAAGTCAGCGTCTTGCCGATACCATTTCCCACTTCATAGGTGGGCACCAGCAAAATATCGGCCTTGCCTCCTGCCTGCCCTTTGTAGCCCTTGTGGCGGCAGGCTTCCTCACTGATGGCCAGATCCAGCCCCACCGGCCCTTCCACATGGAGCCCCAGGGGGGCAAACCGGCCGGTATCCTGAGTCAGGGCATCGGCGTCCACCGTGGCCTGAATCTTGGGGTTGACCACCTCGGCCCCGCAGACGCAGGCGGCATTGATCTTCTCCATGCCCATGGCATGGCAGACCTGAGCGGCATTCTCCAGGATCTGGGCCTTTTGCTCCAGATCTGGATAGGTGTTCATTCCACCGTCGGTAAGGTACAGCAGGCGGGAAAATCCAGGCACTTCATAGACCATCACATGGCTGAGAAGGCTTCCCTTCCGCAGGCCCTGCTCCTTGTCCACCACCGCACGCATCAGATCGGCGGTGCCCAGAATGCCCTTCATCAAAAAGTCCGCTTTTCCCTGGCGCACCAGGTCCACCGCTTTCCGGGCGCAAAGCACCGGGTCTTTTTCCTCCACCAGAGGAAACTCCGCCGTCTCTCCCAGCTTGTTTAAAATCGCCTGGATCTTTTCCCCATCGCCCACCAGAATGGGCTGGCACAATCCGTCCTTTGCCCCCTGGCACACCGCCCGCAGCACATCCTCATCGTGGGCTGCTGCCACAGCCAACCGGCCGGGTGCACCGCCCCGGGCCGCCTGCAAAAGGGCGTCAAATGTTCCGATCATGGCCTGTTTCTCCCCTTTCTCAATAATCCAGAGCCTGCTGCTCACCGGTGAGCACCCGCCAGGCCCCCATGGCCAAAGCGGCCATCTCCTCTTCCCCGGGGAAGAGCATCACCGGAGCCAGAAAGCCCACCCGCTCCTCCATGGAACGGCAGAGCCGCTGGGAGTGAGCCATGCCGCCGGTGAAAGCAATGGCGTCGATCTGTCCGCAGAGCACCGCCGCCATGGCGCCGATGTCCTTGCACAGCTGATAACTCAAGGCGTCAAAGAGCAGGGCCGCTTTCTCATCCCCTGCGTCCATACGGGCTTCCACTTCCCGCAGGTCCTTGGTACCCAGATAGGAGACCATTCCCGCCTGGGTTCCCAGTTCCCGCTTGACCTCCTGATAGCTCTTTCCGGAGAAGCAGTAATCGATCACCCTTGTCACCGGCAGCGATCCGCCCCGGTCCATGGAAAAGGCCCCTTCGTCTTTCACATTGTATACATCCACCACTTTGCCTTTCCGATGGGCCGCCACCGATACGCCGCCCCCCATGTGCACCACGATGAAGTTGCAGTCTTCATAGGGTTTCCCCAGCTTTTCCGCCGCCCGCCGGGCTACGCTCTTCTGGTTGAGGGCATGGAAAAAGCTCTGGCGTTCAAAGGCGGCATGGCCGGAAATGCGGGCCACCGGCTCCATTTCGTCCACCGACACCGGATCGACAAAATAAGAGGGCATCCCATAGCGCCGGGTGAGCTCATCACAGATGAGCACCCCCAAATTGGCGGCATGCTCTCCCATGGGAGGATCGTTCATATCATCCACCGCCCGCTGATTGACCTTATAGGTGCCCGAAGGGATGTGGCGCAAAAGGCCTCCCCTTCCCACCACAGCGGCAAAATCCGCCATATGGTAGCCGGCCTTCTCCACTTCCTGCAAAATCAGCTCCAGACGGTAGCCGGTCTGCTCATTTACATGATGAAATGGGGCCAGATCTTCCTGGCTGTGCAGCAGCGTGCTTCTCCATTCCTCCTGCTTTTCCTGGAATACGGCCAGCTTGGTGGAGGTTGCCCCGGGATTGATGACCAGAATGTGCATATGTTCACCTCATGTTCTGTTCTGCGGAACATTGTTCTGATTTTTATATTTTTAGGATATTCCTTCCCGCCTCTTCTGTCAAGGGCTGGGGCGGTTTCCTTCGGAAAAAAGTGGATAACCCATCCTCCTTTCTGTCCCTTTTCTCCTTTGCAAACAGCCTACGCCGTGATAAAATAGAAAAAAGACCCTGGCAAAAGCCACAGACGCAAAGGAAACCATCCATCATGGCAAAACGCGAAACCACTGTGGGGGCCGTGGAACGAGCCTCACAGATTCTGGATTATCTCTACGAACAAAATGCCGAATGTTCCCTTTCGGCCATCGCCCAGGGATTGGGCCTTTACAAAAGCACCGTCCACCGGCTGCTGACCACCCTGAAGGGCCTGGGTTATGTGTACCAGAACCCCTCCACCAGCCACTACGGCCTGGGGCTGCGGCTGTTTCTTCTGGGCAGCCGGGTCAGCCAGAACACCGCCATGGTGGAGCTGGTCAAGCCCATCGCCCAGGAACTGGTGGAACAATACAACGAATGTATCCACATCACCGTGCCCTATCCCTTGGGCAGCGAAGATTCTCTGCCCCGTCAGCTGCTCATCGGCAAGATCATGAACCCACACAATGTGCTCACCGTGGCCCCTCCGGTGGGAGCGGTGACTTTGTGCCATTGCAGCGCCAGCGGCAAATGTATGCTGGCCTTTTCCCCTCCATCGGTGCTGGAATCCCGCCGTCATCTCCCCTTGCCCCGGCAGACCGAAAGCACCATCACCAGCTGGGATCAGCTGGAAAGGCAGCTGGCCACCATCCGCAAGGAGGGCTATGCCGAAGAGGACGGGGAGACCGAAGAGGGCCTTTCCTGCACGGCGGTCCCTGTTTTTTCGGGGGACAAGCTCATCATGGTGCTGAGTATTTCCGGCCCCACCAGCCGTCTGCGGGCCCTGGACAAAAAGCAGCTGCTTTCCAGTCTGCGGCAGGCCAAAGACCGGATCGAAGCCCTCTTGGCCTGAGTTTTTCTGCTTTATCCTTACTTTATATATAATGAAAGGAGGCTCCGCTTTTTTGCGGAGAAAGTCCCATGAAGAAGATTCTGATGCTCACCACCGGCGGCACCATCGCCTCCCTTCCTTCGGAAGAGGGCCTGGCCCCCACCGGCGCCGACACCATTCTGTCCCATATGGGCCCTTCTGCGGCCAATTACGACATCACCACCCAGGAGATCCTCACCCTGGACAGCACCAACATCCAGCCCGAGGAATGGAAGATCATCGCCGGAGCCATCTATAAAAACATCCGCCTCTATGACGGCATTGTGGTCACCCACGGCACCGATACCATGGCCTACACCGCTTCCATGATGAGCTTCATGCTGCGGAATGTGCCCATCCCGGTGGTGTTCACCGGCTCCCAGGTGCCCATTGCCAGCCCGCTCAGTGATGCTCCTCTGAACCTGACCTGTGCCTTTGCCATGGCAGCCAGCGCCACTCCCGGCATCTTCGTGGCCTTTGACCGGAAAATCATGCTGGGCTGCCGGTCGGTGAAGGTGCGCACCACCGCCTTTGACGCCTTTGAAAGCGTCAATTACCCCTATGCCGGGGTGGTGGATTCCTCCGGCCTGAATCTGGACCGGTCGGTGATCCCGCCCCAGCGGGGAGAATGCGTGCTGGAGGACACTGTAGACTCCGATGTGTACCTGCTGAAGCTGACCCCGGGCACCAATCCCAAGCTGGTGGATCTGATGATCGAAGCCGGCTGCCACGGCATCGTCATCGAAGCCTTCGGCATCGGTGGATTGCAGTTTGTCCGCCGGGATTTTGTCTCCAAGATCGAAAAGGCCATTGACGCCGGTATCCCGGTGGTGGTTTGCAGCCAGTGCCTCTATGAGCGCTCGGACTTTTCGGTGTACCAGGTGGGGCAGAAGGCCCTGGCCAAGGGAGCCATCCAAGGCTTTGACATGACGCGGGAGGCCGCCGTCACCAAGCTGATGTGGGCCCTGGGCCATACCCGGGATCTGGGAGAGATCCGGGCCATGTTCCACACCAATCTGGCCGGGGAAATCGCCCTCTGATCCTTTCCAGGTGGGGTGCACAATCTTGCGGCAGAATTTGTTATTTTTCTGTCAATAAATTTTCTCCGTTTTTGTGTGTTTTGCCGCTGTTTTTTCGAAACTCCTTGATTCTTTCAATCATTTTTTCGTTTCAGACTGTTTTTGCCTTGTTTTTTCCGGTTGGAATATCGGTGCCCCAGGATACTTGTATACAGGTATCCCGGTATTTTAAGGGGTAAAAACCGCTATTTTTATCAACTTTGCATGGTTTTCCGCAACTTTTTACATTGCAACGCCTGGGCCTTTCGCATACAATGTTAAGTGTGAGCCTTTGGCGGAACCCGAAAGGAGATGACGCCATTGAAATTTGCCAGCGATCCTTTTATGTATACCGAATATTATGCCCCCCGGGGGCAAAGGCGTTTGATGGAGCTGGGCAATGCCATCACCAGCCAGTATCTTTCCCCGGAGGACCACTGTGTGGGCATTCTGGGAGAGGCAGGCAGCGGCAAATCCCTCATTGTGCGGGGCATGTTCCCCGGTCTTCAGCTGACCAACGACGATGAGGATGTGTACACCCGTCCTCTGCCTCTGATGGACCATTTCGAATCCGGCCGCTTTCGGGATCACACCTATCACATGGATGTGCGCTTTGAATCGGCTTTCACCCAACCCTACCGCCTGGCCGAAGCCGTGCGGGCGGCCATCGACGCCGGACGGCGGGTGGTCATTGAGCATTTCGATCTGCTCTATCCCGCCCTGGGCCGCAATGCAGAGCTTTTGGTGGGCATCGGTGAAGAGGTCATCGTGGCCCGGCCCAATATTTTCGGTCCCAAGCCCACCGACATCGCCCAAAAGGTACTGCGCTCCATTCACTACCGGCGGATGGTTCACACCGCCGAAGATCTGGTGTGCCACATTCTGGACATCGACTACGGCATCCCCACAAGCAGTCTGGTTCACGGGGATGTGAAGCGGGGCTTCCTGCTGGAATTTGAGGAAAAGCCCTCCTTCTCTGTGGAAGAAGTGCAGAAACGGGCCAAAGAATTCATTGACGCCAAGCTGGATGTGTGCTATCTGGATGAACACCATATCCGCATCGGGGATGCCCGCATTTACTGTACCGGCCCCCGCATCCACCTGCGCAACACCGGCGACATTCAGCTGTTTGCCATGGCTCCCGACTTCATCTATGATCCGGTGCGCCGGGGCTATATGCTGGTGGGCGTTGTGGCCAAGCCCGAACGGCTGGACGATCTTTCCGACATCAACAAATTTTAAATAATATGAGGTGCAATATGAAAACTCTTGTACTGGGCGTCATCGGCGCCGATGTCCACGCTGTGGGCAACAAGATCCTGGATCATGCCTTCACCGAGGCCGGCTACAAAGTGGTCAACCTGGGCGTGATGGTTTCCCAGGACGAATTCATCAAGGCCGCCATCGAAACAAATGCTGACGCCATCATGGTCTCTTCCCTCTATGGCCAGGGCGAGCTGGACTGCCAGGGCATGCGGGAAAAGTGCGTGGAAGCCGGCATCGGCAACATCCCCCTCTTCTGCGGCGGCAACCTGGTTGTGGGCAAGCGGGACTTCAAGGAGACCGAGAAGATCTTCAAGGACATGGGCTTCAACTATGTCTATGCTCCCGGCACCATGCCCGATGTGACCATCGCCGACCTGCGTCGGGAACTGGGCGAATAAGAGAGGGGTCTTTCCTTTGAGTTACGCTCTGTTTACTGACATCGGCAGTACCTTCACCAAGGTGACTGCCGCGGACCTGGAAGCGTGCCGCATCGTGGGACGGGCTATGTCCCCCACCACCATTTTTGACGATGTGAACATCGGCTTCCAAAAAGCTTTGGCCCTTCTCACAGAGCAGGTGGGCCATCCCATGGAATTTGATTTCCGTCTGGCCTGTTCCTCTGCCGCCGGTGGCCTGAAAATGGTTGCCTGCGGTCTGGTTCCCGACCTGACCAGCGAAGCCGCCCGTCTGGCTTCCCTCAGCGCCGGGGCCAAGGTGCTCAAGGCCTATGCTTACAAAATGACCGATACCGAAGCCAAGGAGCTCACAGAGCTGCAGCCCGATATCGTCATGCTCTCCGGCGGTACCGACGGCGGCAACAGCGAAGTGATGCTGCACAACGCCAAGGTTCTGGCCGACTGCCCCCTCCGCTTCCCGGTGATCATCGCCGGAAATAAAAGCGCTGCCGGGGAAGCTGCCCGTCTCATTGAAGAAGCGGGCAAGGAAGCTGTCATCTGCCCCAATGTGATGCCTGAGTTCGGCAAGCTGAACATCGAGCCTGCCCGGGAAGCGGTGCGCAAGGTTTTCCTGGAGCGCATTGTGGACGCCAAGGGCCTACGGGAACTGGCCGAAAAGATGGACGGGGACATCATCCCCACTCCGGCTTCGGTGCTGGACGCCATCACCCTTCTCTCCCGGGGCACCCGGGACGAAGAGGGCATCGGCAGTCTGATGGCTTTTGACATCGGCGGCGCCACCACCGATGTGTATTCCGTCACCAACGGCTGCCCGGTCTATTCCGGCGCCATGCTGAAAGGTCTGCCCCATCCGGCCGCCAAGCGTTCGGTGGAAGGGGATCTGGGAATGCGCTGGAACGCCCGGACCATCGTGGCCCTTCAGGGCGAAGAACTTTTTGCTGAAGACGCCGGTGTGACGGTGGAAGAGCTGCGGCAGACGCTGGATGTGTTCGACAAGACCCCGGATATCCTGCCTCAGAACGAAGCCATGGAGAAGATCGATGTGGCCCTGGCCAAGTCGGCTGCCAAGAACGCCTGCGAGCGCCATGCCGGTCACCTGGAAGTGGTGTTCACCCCTCTGGGCGAGCGGTATATGCAGACCGGCAAGGACCTAAGCGATGTGAAGTGGCTGATCGGCACCGGTGGACCGGTGATCACCTCCAAGGACCCGGCCGCCATTCTGTCGGAAGCCAGCTTCAGCGAGCAGGAGCCTCTGTCCCTGCGGCCCCGGAAGGCCAAGTGCCTGCTGGACGCCAAATACATCCTGTCGGCCATGGGGCTTTTGTCCCAGAAGCTGCCCGATGTAGCTTTGAAAATCATGAAAAACGAATTGACCGAAATATAAAGCGAGGATGAGAAGATGAGCGATACATTGAACAAGATGTCAATGGACGAATTCCGCCGCCAGCAGAAAGAAGTTCTGGCTTCCTGGCCCACCGGCAAGGATGTCAACTTCCAGGAAGCGGTGGACTACCACAAGTCTCTGCCCGATTCCAAAGTCTTTTCCAAGAAGCTGGAGCAGGCCCGCAAGGACAAAGTGACCCTGATCCAGCCCCGTGCCGGTGTGCCTCTGATCGACAAGCACATCGAGCTGATGCAGTTTTTGGAGAAGGAAGGCCATGCCGACCTGCTGCCCACCACCATCGACAGCTACACCCGTCACAACCTGTATAACGACTGCCAGAAGGGCATCGAGGAATCCATTGCCCATGGCAAGGCCATGCTCAACGGCTTCCCGGCTGTCAACCACGGCGTGATGAACTGCCGCAAGGTCACCGAGTCTGTGGGCGTGCCCATGCAGATCCGCCACGGCACTCCTGACGCCCGTCTGCTCACCGAGATCGCCTATGCCGGCGGCTTTACCTCCTACGAAGGCGGCGGCATCTCCTACAATGTGCCTTATGCCAAGGACCGCACTCTGGAGGAGACCATCCGCTACTGGAAGTACACCGACCGCCTCACCGGCCTGTATGAAGAAGCCGGCGTGCAGATCGACCGTGAGCCTTATGGCCCCCTCACCGGCACTCTGGTGCCCCCCTGCATCTCCCATGCCGTAGCCGTTCTGGAAGCGCTGCTGGCTGCTGAGCAGGGCGTCAAGCACATCTCCGTGGGCTATGGCCAGTGCGGCAACCTGTACCAGGATATCGGCGCTATCTACGCTCTGGAAGAAGTGACCCGCGAATATCTGGACCGCTTCGGCTTCACCGATGTGAGCATCTCTACTGTGTTCCATCAGTGGATGGGCGGCTTCCCTCAGGACGAGGCTCAGGCCTTCGCCGTTATCTCCTGGGGCGCTGCTACCGCTGTTCTGGCCGGCGCTACCAAGGTGATCGTCAAGTCTCCTCACGAGGCTTTCGGCATCCCCACCAAGGAAGCCAACGCCGCCGGTCTGCGTGCCACAAAGCAGCTGGCTAACATGCTCTCCTGCCAGACCATGAAGAACGGTCCTCGGGCCATGGCTGAAAAGCACATGATCATGAACGAGACCCGGGCCATCCTGAACAAGACCCTGGAGCTGGGCGGCAACGACTTTGAAAAGTCCACCGTGGCCGCTTTCGCCGCCGGTGTCATCGATGTGCCCTTCTCCCCCAGCAAATATAACCGCGGCGCCGCTCTGCCCGCCCGCGACAACGAAGGCGCCGTCCGCTTCCTCAGCTTCGGCAACCTGCCCTTCGACGACGACATCAAGGGCACCCATATCGCCAAGCTGGAAGAGCGCGCCAAGTTCGAGAAGCGTCCCGCCAACTTCCAGATGGTCATCGACGATGTGTACGCCATCTCCGAAGGCAAGCTGGTTGGCCGTCCCAAGAACAAATAACTCTGTTTGTCCGCTCTATTTTGTGAACATATAACACTCAACCGTTTCGAAAGGATGGGATTCCCATGAAAATCGAAAAAGTAATCTGTTCCAAAGGCCGCACCGGCTTCTATTTTGACGACCAGAAGGCCATCAAAGCCGGCGCAAAGAACGACGGCGCCGCCTATATCGGCGAGCCCATGACCCCCGGCTTCACCTCCATCCGTATGGCTGGCGAAGCCATCAGCGTGCAGCTGGTTCTCTCCGACGGCCAGATCGCCCTGGGCGACTGCGCTGCTGTGCAGTATTCCGGCGCTGGCGGACGCGATCCCCTGTTCCTGGCTGAGGACTTCATCCCCTACATCCAGGAAGTGGTGGCTCCCCACCTGATCGGCCGCGAGCTCACCAGCTTCAAGGAGCTGGCCGGCGAAATCAACAGCATGACCGATCCCAAAACCGGCAAGCGCATCCACACCGCCATCCGCTATGGCGTCACCCAGGCTATCCTGGATGCTGTGGCCAAGTCCAAGCACACCATCATGGCCGAAGTCATCGCTGAGGAATATGGCTGCAAGGTCTCCGACAAGGAGCTGCCCATCTTCACCCAGTCCGGCGACAACCGCTATGAGAACGCCGACAAGATGATCCTGAAGGGTGCCCAGGTTCTGCCCCACGCTCTGATCAACCATGTGGAGACCAAGCTGGGCAAGAACGGTGAGAAGCTGCTGGAGTATGTGAAGTGGCTCCATGACCGCATCATCGCCCTGCGCAAGGACGAGAGCTATCAGCCTGTGCTGCACATCGATGTGTACGGCACCATGGGCATCGCCTTCAACAACGATCTGGAGAAGATCGCCGATTACATGAAGACCCTGTGCGATGCTGCCGCTCCCTTCCACCTGCGCATCGAAGGCCCCGTGGATGTGGGCGACCGCACAAAGCAGATGGAAGCTCTGCGGGATCTCACCGCTATCTGCGACAAGAAGAACATCCCCGTGGAGATCGTGGCCGACGAGTGGTGCAACACTCTGGAGGACATCATCTACTTCGCCGACAACAAGGCCGGCCATATGATCCAGATCAAGACCCCCGACCTGGGCGGCATGAACGACATCGCCGAAGCTGTGCTCTACTGCAAGAAGAAGGGCATCGGCGCTTATCAGGGCGGTACCTGCAACGAGACCGACCGGAGCGCTCAGGTGTGCGTCCAGGTGGCCATGGCTACCCAGCCTGACCAGATCCTGGCGAAGCCCGGCATGGGCGTGGACGAAGGCTACATGATCGTTTACAACGAGATGCAGCGCGTTCTGGCCTATGAAGAGGCTATGAAGAAATAAGTAAGATCCTTCCTTTTATAAAAGCCCCGCAGAACCGAATGGTTCTGCGGGGCTTTTTGCGTATTCATTTAAAAAATCAAATCTCATGGGCAGTCTGAAACCGCTTTTTGCAGAATTGGACAAATTTTTTCTCTCTGGCGTTGAGGGTATAGGACTTGGAGCGCATGAGACACACATCCAGGGTATCGGAAAATCCGGTGATAGGCAGGGTGACGCAATCAGAAGTTTCCCTGCGAAGCTGGGGATCATACATGACCACCGCCATATAATTGTCCTTGCGCACCGCATCCAGCAGACCTCCCCGGTCAAAGATATAAAGCACATTGGCGCTGGGCGGAATGCCCAGCATCCCCAACCAATCTTCATATTCGAAGTTCTCATAGGTGACAAGCCTGCGGGTGGGCAGGTCTTCCAGCCGGATGTCCCGCCGGGAGGAAAGAGGATTCTGCCGGGAGAGCAGCGCCACCGCCGGAATGCCTTCACACAAAGGCTCTACCACCATATTGTATCGGGCGGCATAGCGGGCGTGATACTCCCGCCTGCTTTGGAAGCAATAAAAGATACACAGCCGATATCGCTGCGCAATGGCATCCCGGATGGTCTGGATCAGACCGGTCTCCTTGAAAGCATCCTGAACCCCTGGGGCCGGATGGGATTTTTTGAAGAGGATGAAGCTTTGCATCAGCAATGTGGAATAGGTACAGCACACCGACAGATTCCGCTGACTGGAAAACTGTTCAGGCACCCGGTAGATCTTCTCAGCCTCCGCCAAAATCTTTTTGGCCGATTCCAAAAACAACTTTCCCTCTTCTGTCAGCTCAATGCCGGAATTTTTTCGCCGGAACAGCTGATAATGCAGCTCTTCCTCCAGGCTCTTCACCGAGCTGCTGAGACTGGACTGGGAGATGTACAAATTCTGGGCTGCTTTGTTGATGGACCCACAGCGGCAGATCTCCACCACATAGCTGAGATGCTTGATGTTCATGTTCTCACCTCCTCTGCTTGCGTTATATTATATCACAACTTTTCGCTATTTTTTGGACTTTTTTTGGTTGTTTCCTCTATATTTCCGATATGTTATCGTCTTTTCCTATAACCACGGTGTTTTCACCGTGCTACAATCTACCCATAGAAAGCGTCGATGCTGCATAAAAGATTTATTGATACTGCACTTTCAGGAGGTATGGATATGTCTACTGTGAAACAACCCGCCAGCGCTCTTTCTTCTCCCCGCTTCTGCAACACCGGAACCTTCATGCGCATGAGCAAAGTGGATTCCGCCCAAGGTTTGGATTTCGTCATCGCCGGTGCTCCCTTTGACACCGCCAGCTCTTTCCGTTCCGGTTCCCGCTTCGGCCCTCAGGCCATCCGGGCCATTTCCGCCATGATGAAGCCCAACAATGTGATTTTGCAAGTAAACATCATGGAATCCCTCAAGGGCGGCGATATCGGTGATTTCAATATCACCCCTGGCTATATCCATCCTTCCTATAAGGCCATTGAGGAAGGCGTCGCCGGCATTTTGCAAGAAAACGCCATTCCCATCGTTCTGGGCGGCGACCACTCCATCACCCTGGCTGAGCTGCGTGCGGTAGCCAAAAAGCACGGCCCGGTGGCTCTGGTTCACTTTGACTCCCATTCCGACCTGTGTGACGAGGTCTTTGGAGAAAAATACAACCACGGCACTCCCTTCCGCCGGGCCATTGAAGAAGGCCTCATCGATCCCTCTCATTCCATCCAGATCGGTATGCGCGGCTCTTTGTACGATCCCAACGAGCACAAAATGGCTGCCGAACTGGGAATGCTGCTGATCCCCGCTCACAAAGTGCGGGAAATGGGCACCGATGAGCTGATCCGCACCGCTTTGGAGCGGGTGGGCGACAAGCCTTGCTTCCTCACCTTTGACATCGACTTTGTGGACCCTGCCTATGCCCCCGGCACCGGCACTCCTGAAGTGGGCGGCTTTACTTCTTTCGAAACCCTGGATATGCTCCGCAAGCTGAAGGATCTGAACTACATCGGCTTTGATGTGGTGGAAGTGCTCCCGGCCTATGACCATGGAGAGATCACTTCCTACATGGCAGCCAATATTGTCTTTGAATTCCTGTCCATTCTGGCCGCAAAGAAAAAATAGTCCTTCGGACGGACCCAATCATCCCACAAGGAGGTCTCTTCTATGGCAAAAACAGCTCCCGAAACCATCAAGCTGAGTCCTGACCTCTCGTCCCAAGAGCTGGATCAGATCACTTTAAACAAATCCCAGTTCACCAAAGGCTTTATCCGATTCATCCTGTGCACCGCTGTGGCTATTTTCGTCTTTTTCACCAATCTGACCATCGGCGGTGAATCCCAGATCGTTTTCGGATGGATCTACAATTTCTTTGTGGATCTGCTGGGCAATGCAGGCTACTGGATCCTGACCATTATCATCGGCGGAAACTTCCTGCTCCATGTGTATTCCCGTTACATCGACAAAGGCAAAAAGAGTAAAAAGCTCTATGAACACTACCGGAAAGAAGGCATCGCCCAAACCTTCCTCTTTGGTCTGGGCACAGTGTACACCGTGATCTACACCCTGCACACCACCACCTCCTTTGTGGGTCCGGAAATCATCGTAGGTTCTGCCACCGGCGGAAGCGTTTTCCCTCCCATTGTGCTGGGTGTGCTGTTCATCATCCTGGTGGGCGCTCTCTTTATGCCTTTCCTTCTGAACTATGGCGCTATTGAGTTTATCGGCGCTTTGCTGGAGCCGCTGATGCGTCCCCTGTTCAAGATTCCCGGCAAGGCCGCTCTGGATGCCACCGCCTCCTTTGTCAGCTCTTCTTCCCTGGCGGTTATCATCACCAGCCGTCTTTACCGGCAAAAGGTCTACACCAAGCGGGAAGCTGTGGCGGTGGCCACCTGCTTCAGTGCTGTGAGCATCGGCTTTGCCTATCTGGTCATCAGCACAGCGGGTGTGGCCCAGCATTTCACCGCCATCTACCTGATTAGCTTTATCACCGCTTTCATCATCTCGGCCATTGTGGTGCGCATCCCTCCCATCAGCCGGAAACCCGATGTGTATTATGATGAAACTCCGCAAACCGAGGAAGATCGGAAAGCCGACGCCCATTTCGACAAGGATATCCTTCGCCGCGGCGGAAGCCGAGCCGTCAAGCGGGCTTTCGTTGCAAATCCGGTGCCCAAGGACATTGCCATCAGCCTGAAAGAAGGTTTGCAGGTCATCCCCCAGGTGCTGACCATGCTGGCGGCCATCGGCGTTTCCGCCATGATTCTGGCGGAATATACCCCGCTTTTCCAGTGGATCGGCCTGGTGTTCCAGCCTCTGCTGCAAATTTTGCAGGTGCCTGATGCGGCGGCCATCGCCCCCTCCATTCCGGTAGGCATTGCCGAAATGTTCCTGCCGGTGCTGCTGATCTCGGAAAAGGCAGCCACCCTCTCGGAATCGGCCCGGTGCTTCTTGTGCATTGTTTCCATGGTGCAGATCATCTTCTTCTCGGAGACCGGTACCGTGATGCTGGCCACAAAGCTGCCCGTAAAGCTCCATGAACTGATCATCTGCTTCATCGAGCGTACCATCATCGCCATCCCTCTGGCGGCGCTGGCCATGCATCTGTTCTTCTGATCAAAAGAAAAAACGGACGGCAATGCCGTCCGTTTTTTGCTGTGCTCAGCGTCTTTGCAGATAACCGTCCATGGCTTTTTTCACCATATCGGCCCACTGAGGACAGGCCTTTCTGAAATACTCCAGGCACTGATCCGAAATCACAGTGGGGGTCTGTGCCAGCTCTACGGCGATATTGTCCACCAGATGCTCCTGTTCCAGCCGGCTCATGCCCCGGAAACGCTCTCCGGCCTGGGTGAAGTCGTCGGCTTGATACAGGGGAGAACGGATCTGATTTCCCCGGGAATACTGGGCGGTATAGGGCGGACAGGAAGCTTTCTGCTGAGGCCCGCATCCCAAAGCACCGCTGTGGGGATAGTAATTCACTGTCCCTTTCCGGAATGTGGTGCGCATCATGCCGTCCTGCTGGTAATTGTTGGCCTGTGTGCGGGGACGGTTGATGGCAAGTTCGGTGTAGTTGGGGCCCACCCGGTAGCGCTGGGCATCCCCATAGGAAAACACCCGCCCGGTAAGCATTTTATCATCGGAAAACTCGATACCGGGCACCAGATTGGCCGGACAGAAAGCCGACTGCTCCACCTGGGCAAACTCATTTTCAAAGTTCCGGTTGAGCACCAACTGCCCTACTTTGTGCAGGGGAAAACGATCTTCCGGCCACAGTTTGGTGTCGTCCAGAGGGTCGAAATCCTGCATGGAGGCCTGACAAATGGGCATCAGCTGCACCGCCAGATCCCAGGATGCCGTCTGTCCGCTTTCCAATGTGCGGTACAGGTCGTTTTTGGCCACATCGGGCTCCACCCCGGCCAGGCGGGCCGCTTCGTGACGGTCCACCGTCTCTTTCCCCTGGTGGGAGCGGAAATGGTATTTCACATAGAACCGCTCTCCCTGGCTGTTGACCCACACATAAGTATTGACGCCGAATCCATCCATCTTCCGGAAGGAGGGAATGGTGCCCTCATCGGAATACAGATATGTGATCATATTGGTGCATTCCGGCATCTGGCTGTAAAAGTCCCAGAAACGGGTGTTGTCTTTCACACCGGTATCGGGTGCAGGCTTGAGGGAATGGAGCAAATCGGGGAATTTCATGGCATCGCGGATGAAGAACACCGGGAAGTTCAGACCCACGATATCCAGATTCCCTTCCTCGGTATAAAATTTTACAGCAAATCCACGAGGGTCCCGCAGGGTATCGGCGCTGCCTTTGTGGCCCGCCACGGTGGAAAACCGGACAAATACCGGCGTCACTTTGCCCGGCTGGGAGAAGAGACCGGCCTTGGTGTACCGGGCCATGGAGCAAGTGGTCTGGAAATAACCGAAGGCCCCGGTGCCATTGGCATGCACCACCCGCTCGGGAATGCGCTCCCGGTCAAAATGGGCCATCTTTTCCAGGTAATAGGCGTCCTTCATCAGCATGGGGCCATTGCATCCCACGGTGAGGGAATGGTTGTCATTCTGGGCCAGAGTTCCCTGGTTGTCGGTG
>JAHZHY010000260.1 GCA_019420045.1 Clostridiales bacterium | reverse complement strand
TCTGCTCCATGGCCTGGGCCTTGGTGTGATCCTTGTCCATCAGCCGGAGCACATCGTCCAGGCCGCTTTCGATGCCCAGATACAGATGAGACACCCCGGCCTGAGCCAGCAGGCGCAGCTGCTCATCGGTCTTTTGAGCAATACTGGTGACAGTGGCGTCCATATTCACCCCCTGGCAGCTGGGGAATGCCCGACGGATCTCCTGCAAAATGGTGAGCAGGTCCTCCGCAGGCAGCGAAAAGGCGTTGCCGTCTCCCAGAAAGACCCACTTGGGGTCGCCGCCCAGATCGGCCACCCGGCGGATATCGGCAAAAATCTGCTCCATGGGCAGGCGGCGGTAGGTCAGGTGCTTGAAAAGCATACAGAACTTACACCGGTTATAGCTGCACCCCACCATCACCGGCAGCATGAAGGAGGACCGCTCCATGGGACTGCGGCAGATCTGGCCTTCGTATTCCATTTATCCTTCCTCCTTCCGGTAACAAAGCAGCAGAAAATCGGCAGTGATCTCCATTCCCTCTCCCTGGGAAAGGGTCTCCCGCCGCTGGGGGGCGGTTTTATAGAAATAAGGAGTCATCTGGAACAGGCTCCACACATCCTCCCCGCTGAGGGCCATGGAGTATGTAACAGGCCGGGTCTCTTCCAGAAGAAATCCCGGCAGAGGGGGCGCACTTCCCAGGTTTTCATAAGGCTCATCGTACAGCCGCTCTTTCAGCTCCCACAGATGCCGCTTTCCCGGCACTGCCACCAGCAGCCGCCCATTCTTTCTCAGTACCCGGGCAAACTCCTCCGGGCAATGGGGGGCGAAAAAGTTCCAGATCACATCCACTACTCCATCTCCCAAAGGAAGATGGTACAGACTTCCCACCGCATAGCGGCCCTGTTTCAGGCCCTTGGCCGCCCGATCCACAGCGAATTTGGAGATATCCATGCCGTAGATTTCCAGTTCCCGGCCGCTTTCCTGGGCTTTTTCCCACAAACGCTGGGAATAGTAGCCCTCTCCACAGCCGGCATCCAGCATCCGAAGGGGCGCTTTTTCCTCTCCCAGGGTGATCTCCCCCGCCAGATCGGCCAGCGGGGCGTAATAGCCTTTTTGCAGAAATGCCCACCGGGCACGGATCATCTCTTTGTTGTCCCCCGGTTCCCGGGTCCTTTTCCCCGAGGGTGGAAGCAGGTTCAGATAGCCGCTGCGGGCCTTGTCAAACCGATGGCCCTGGGGGCACACCCCGCCTTTTTCCTCTTCCTGCAATTCTGCGCCGCACACCGGACACCGCCACAGCATGGACATTCCTCCTTTTGCTTTATCTTTTATTGTAACACAAAAAAAGAGCCGGAAAAAGTGGCTCATCCACTTTTTCCGGCAGGTGGCAAGCTGCCACGGCCATACTGCGCTGCCGCGCCCAGCAATAGAACAAAAGCCTGTTGTGTTCATCCAGGCTAAGAA
>JAHZHY010000259.1 GCA_019420045.1 Clostridiales bacterium | reverse complement strand
AGAGAGGTCATCGAGCGGTTTGCCCGGGTGCCGGTTTCGGCTTCGGTGGCTTCGGAGTTCCGCTATCGCAACCCCATCATCGGCAAAGAGGATCTGTGCATCGTCATCAGCCAGTCCGGCGAGACGGCGGACACCCTGGCCGCCATGCGTGAGGCCAAGAAGCGGGGCGCCCGCACCATTGCCATCGTCAATGTGGTGTCCTCTTCGGCTGCCCGGGAAGCCGACAGCGTTCTGTACACCTGGGCTGGCCCGGAGATCGCCGTTGCCACCACCAAGGCCTATTCCGCCCAGCTGGCGGCGCTGTATCTGGTGGCCATCAAGGCCGGTCTGGCCCGGGGCACCCTCACCGAGGAAGAGGGCAAGGAGTATTGCCGCAAGATCAATGAGCTGCCCGAGCTGATCAACGAAGCTCTGCAGATCCAGTATCTGGCCTCTCTGTACAGCAACCGGCAGAGCGTCTTTTTCATCGGCCGCGGGGTGGACTATGCCGCCGCCCAGGAGGCATCCCTGAAGCTGAAGGAGATTTCCTACATCCACAGCGAGGCCTATGCCGCCGGTGAGCTGAAGCACGGCACCATTTCCCTCATCGAGGACGGCACCCTGGTGGTGGCCATGGCCAACGACAAGGCGCTGTATGAAAAGACATTGTCCAATGTGAAGTCGGTGAAGGCCCGTGGCGCCAGCGTGATCATGGTGACCGATGAGGAAGTGGAGCCCGATCCGGAGATCTGCGACTTTGTGGTGAAGATCCCCGACTGCGACCCGGCTCTGTCGGCGTCCCTGTCCATCATCCCCATGCAGCTGTTCTCCTATTATATGGGCGTGTATCGGGGCTGCGACATCGACAAACCCCGTAACCTGGCCAAATCCGTCACCGTCGAATAGCCCAGTGCCTGGGCACCCGTTCCTGTCTCCGGTGGGGATGCGTTGTTGGCCCCCGTGCTCCGGGTGTGATAAACCATCACCCGGGCCCAGTGCCTGGGCAGTCATACTGCGCTGCCGCGCTGGGCAATATGACGGAGGATGGTTGGATGCATTTTGGCAAAGAGCGTGAAAGAATCAAAAAGGCTCCCCGTCGGGGAGCCTTTTTTGTTTGGCTTCGTTCTGTTGCTTAGTGCGGGAGCACAGTATGGGTGCAGCGTCACGCTGCCGCAGTATGGGTGCGGCGCCACGCCGCCCCGTCGGGGAGCCTTTTTTGTTTGGTTTCGTTCTGTTGCTTAGTGCGGCAGCACAATATGGCAGCAGCGCCACGCTGCAAAAATGAGGGAAATGGGAAATAAATCTTGCATCACAGGCAAAATTCCGTATAATATTTCTGTAACACTATCGACAACACTATTGACCGGACGGCCCGGAGCCTTCCGGGAGGAGGAATCAGTTCATGGATGAGATCGATGTCAAAATACTGCGCTGCCTGAAAAACAACGCCAGAGAAAACGCCTCGGTGATCAGCGAGAAGGTGAGCATGTCGGTGTCCGCCGTCATCGAGCGCATTCGCAAGCTGGAAAACTCGGGGATGATCCGGCAGCACACCACCATCATCGATCAGGTCAAGGCCGGGAAAGATGTGACCAGCTTCATTTCCATCAGCCTGGAGCACCCCAAGTATATCGAATGCTTCACCAATTTCGTCAAGGACAACAAGGAGATCCTGGAGTGCCACTATATCACCGGTGACTTTGACTTTATGCTCAAGGTGGTCACCAACTCCACCCAGACCCTGGAACGGGTGCTCAACCAGATCAAAAGCGTCAGCGGCGTGAAGATGACCAAAACCATCGTCATCCTTTCCACGGTGAAAAATGAATATTCGGTGGACCCGGAGGAAATATTGAAATAGGGGAAACCCTCCCGGGAAGATTTGGATAATTCTTCTTGACAAAGGCCGAAAAGGTGGAGTATACTGGCATCGTGTTAGACACTTTTGCACAGCGAGGGCCCCTTTTATGCCACAGGAAAACCAGTTTTTTCACAAAGCTCTCCCCCAGGGGGAAGAGGAGCTGGCCCGGCGGTATGCCCGTCTGGTGCAGTCCTGTGTGCGGCCCTATTTCCTCACCGGCGGCGATTATGACGACCTGGTGCAGGAAGGGATGATCGGTCTACTCAAGGCCATCCGGGAATATGATCCCGCCCGCTCTCAGAATTTTGAAGCCTTCGCCGCTTTGTGCATCCGCCGCCAGGTCTATGATGCCCTCCGCCGCAGCAAGCGGAAGGACGGCCATCTTCGCATCGAGTATGTGGAGCAGGCGGAAGGGGATGGGGAGGGTTTGCCTCACGGTTCGGCCTCCCAGGACCCGGAAGCACAGTTTCTGGCAAAAGAGTCGGCATGGGAGATCCAGAAAGCGTTATCCGGGCTGTTGTCTGCCTTTGAAACGGCTGTGCTGCGATCCTATCTGGAAGGCTACACTTCTTCGGAAATCGCCGAAGCGCTTCATCGCACCCCCAAGGCGGTGGAAAACGCCATCGGCCGTATCCGGCGCAAGCTGGCCAAATACCTGCAACAAGGGCGACAGCAGGATTGACTCCTGTTCGCAATAAAATCATCCAATCCCATCCGAATGGGAGAAAAAGAGAGGTAACGCATCATGTTCCAGGACAAAACACTCGTTTGCAAAGAATGCGGCAATGAATTTGTTTTCACCGCCGGTGAGCAGGAATTCTACGCTGAGCGTGGCTTCCAGAACGAGCCCCAGCGCTGCAAGGCCTGCCGCGACGCCAGAAAAGCTGCCGCCCGTGGCCCCAGAGAGTATTTCACCGCCACTTGCGCCGCTTGCGGCAAGGAGGCCAGAGTGCCCTTCGAACCCAAGAGCGACAGACCCGTTTATTGCAGCGAATGCTTCGCCAAGATGAAGGAGGAGCAGCAGGCCTAATCCGGTGTCCGGACAGCCAAATTGCGCTGCCGCGCCAGGCAGTAGAACGGAGCCTGTTTTTATTCAATCAAACAATCAACGCCAGCGGAATTTTTCCGCTGGCGTTCCTATCTTTTCCCAGGCTGGTTGGGTGCAATCCGGCAAAGACGCCCCCCCTTGTGCAAAGGGGGGATGGCGGCCAGCGCCGCCGGGGGGATTGAGAAGTAGGTGGCCGGACAGCCAAGCATACAACCGGCCAAAAACAACATTTCAATCTTTTCTGTGGCACTTGGCTCCAGTGGGGACTCCGCCTGGGGCGCGAAAAGGGTCGGGGAAAAACCTAGTTTTTCCCCGAGGGGTCCCGTGTCGGGACGGCCAGACTCTCTTTGCCTTTCTTCATATAATCTGCCAGGTGCGGGAGCACAATACGACTGCCCAGGCACTGGGCCCGAAATAACACGCCGCCAATGCCGGAAATCCCTAAAAAGGATTTCCGGCAGCCTTCACCGCAGTGAAGGCTCTGGCCCGCCTGGGCTTGAAATTGGGAGAAAATTCGTGTATAATAAGAAAAGATTCCATGTCAGTGGGATGGGAGGTGTAAACAATGGTCGTAACAAGAGATACCACCATCGGTGAGGTGCTGGCCGAGGACATGGGCGCCGCCCGTTTCTTCTTCGAGATCGGCATGCACTGTGTGGGCTGCCCCTCTTCCAGCGGCGAATCCATCGCCGAGGCCTGCGTGGTGCACGGCACCAACGAGGACGAGCTGGTGAGCAAGCTGAACGAGTATTTCCAGTCCAAATAAGAAAACGGACAAAGGCGGCAGGTCGGGAAAAAGGCCTGCCGTTTTCTTTTGCTTTGCGTTTGAGAAAGGGGAGAAAGGGCCATGGTATTTTCCAAGCGAATGGAGGCGTTGGCCGATTTATGCCAGGGAGCCCGGCGTGTGATCGATGTGGGGTGTGACCATGCCTTTTTGTGCGCTTTGCTGGTGACGGAATACGGCGTGGAGCACGCCTTTGCCTCGGACATCCGCCCGGGCCCTCTGGAAAATGCCCGGCGCACCATAGCGGAGCTGGGGCTTGAAAGCAGGATCACCCCGGTGCTTTCCGACGGCCTGGATGCCTTCGGCCCCGGAGACGGCGACACGGTGATCATCGCCGGCATGGGCGGGGAGGAAATGACTTTTATCCTTTCCCGTGCGCCCTGGGCCGGGGACAACGGGGGACAGGTGATTCTGCAGCCCATGACCAACATCCCCAAGCTGCGCCAGTGGCTGGCGGAGAATGGCTACAATGTAAAGAAAGAGCGGGTCATAAAGGAAGGGCGCAAGGTTTATACAGCCATGAATATTCAAAAAGGCGCCGATGAAAGTGGTGCCCGGGAGTATGCATATTTATTCGGAACGGCCCTTTTGCGCGACCCGCTGTGGCCTCTTTATAAGGAAAAGCTGCTGACGAAGTACGGCGCCAGCGCCCGTGGCCAGGAGCAGGCCGGGCTTTCGGACACGCCGGAACAGCGCATTTTCCGGCTGCTCCAAAGCCTTTGAGCCTTTGATTTGATCTTTTCGGGAAGGATGAGAACAATATGTCCATGGACGCCATCACCATCAACGGCCTGTGCCGCCAGCTGCAGCAGGAGCTTTCGGACAGCCGGGTGGATAAGATCTTCATGCCCCGCAGGGAGGAGGTCATTTTGTCCCTGCGCAGCCACCGGGGCGCCTGGAAACTGGTGATTTCCTGCTCCGGCGCCGGGGGCCGGGTGTATCTCACCGGGGAAAAGACCGAAAACCCCGATGCGCCTCCCATGTT
>JAHZHY010000258.1 GCA_019420045.1 Clostridiales bacterium | reverse complement strand
CACTGATAATCAGCCGGTTCTGTGGCCTTACGAAGGGCCTTACCCAATCCCTGCTCATCTTCAAAGAGGAAAATCATGCACCGCCAGATGTCCTTCATACGGCAAATGGCATTTTTGGTGCTTTGGAATGCCTGGCAGTATCCTTGATACAGGGTATCGTGAAACAGCCGCAGCTCTTCCCTCTGGGCCGCTTTGCCCCCTTTGGCCTTGCGGAACACCGCCGGGTCGGCAATGGCCCCTCGCCCCAGCATCAGCCCCCGCAGCATGGGATACTCCTGCTCCATCCGGGCGCAGTCTTCCGCCGTCACCAGATCACCATTATAGCAAAGAGGCAGGCTGGTGTGTTCTGCCGCCCACCGGAAAGCATGAGGCCGCACCGGCTTCCGGTACAGATCCTGACGCACCCGGGGATGCAGGATCAGCTCTTCCAGGGGGTATTTTTCAAAAATGGCCAGAATGGGAGGAAATTCCTCCTCCGAAGTCATGCCCAACCGGCTTTTCACCGAAATTTTCACCGGCAGAGCGGCGGAAAAGATTTCTTCCAAAAAGTGATCCAGCTCCTGGGGATGGGCCAGGAACCCCGATCCCTTGCCTTTGGCAGTGACGGTGCCCGAAGGGCATCCCAGGTTCAGGTTGATGTGCTGGTAGCCCAGTTCCGCCAGCCTACGGGCAGCACCGATAAAATCCCCGCTGCGCCGGGTGAGCAGCTGAGGAATCAGAGGCAGACCCTGGTTTTCCTCAGGAGCGATATCCCGCAGCTCTCTTTTGTTCAGTGTGCCCCCTTCTCCCGGAGAAAGAAAGGGGGTATAGTACCGGTCGGCGCCGCCGAAAATTTGGTGGTGCGTCCGCCGGTACAGAGGGCCGGTGATCCCCTCCAAAGGGGCCAGATCATAGCGCACGGGCCTTTCCTCCTTTGTTCTTGCTTCTTTGCAGCCTATTCCATTCTCAATGCCGGCCTATGACCGCTTTTTCATCACAAAAGACCGGTTGTCAATGGCCCGCATGGTGGCCAGGATGCCATCCAGATGATCGTATTCGTGCTGGATCAGCTCGGCCATGTCATCGTCCATCTGCATTTCCTGCTCCACCCAGTTTTCATCCCGGTAACGAAGCAGGCAATGGCGATGCCGGCGTACCCGGACCAAAAGCCCGGGAAAAGACATACAGTCGTCCATCAGCTCCATGGTTTCCTCACCGATGAAGGAAAGCTGGGGATTGATGATCACATAGTGTTTGTCAGTGAGCATACAGATCACCCGTTTGTGCACCCCGATCTGCGGGGCAGCAATGGCTCTGCCGAAATCATAATCCCGGCGAATGCCCCGGATGCAGTCAAACATATCCTCAAACATGGGGCGCAGCTGCTCCAGCTCTTCTTTCTCGACCTCCTGGGAGATCTGATACAGTCTGGGATCTCCCAGCAGCAAAATCTCTCTTTCCATGTTGACTTCTCCACTTTCCTCTGCTTCCTTTTCTCCGGGCTGCGTTTCCCCCGGAGAAAAAGGATGACTTTGAATCAGCTTCAGTTTTTCTGCCCTTTTCAGCTTTTTCACCTGCCGCTCCCGGCGCAAGGCTGCGCCTTGGCTAAGGCAGCTTTCCCGGTAAACCAGCGTCAGCTCTCCCCGGCCCCGGGTGTATTTGGCGCCCCGCCCTTGCCGATGGGCCCGGAGCCGACGGGACAGATCGTTGGTCACACCGGTGTACAGGCTGCCATCGCCGCAGCGGAGGATGTACAGGCACCAACTGTCCTTTTCCGGCAGTTCTTTTTCCATCACAGGCGGTTACTCTTGCCGGTGATGTGGATCAGGTCCACCGCCACCACCTGTACCTTGGGGAATTTTTCAATCTCCTTTTCCCACTCGCTCTCATAACCAGGGGAATATTTCTGGCAGATGGTCAAAATAGCCCGCCGGGCTTCCTCTCCCTGGGCCAGCCGGGCTTTTCCCTGGGCCACCACCGATTCATAGGCCATGGTCATTTCCTTTTGCAGCACCTGGGTGCGCCCCAGGGCGCACAGGCAGACCTGGGGATTTTTCTGGATGTTGTCCAGCTTCTCTCCGGCCGGAGCGCAATGGAAATACAGTGTGTCTCCCAGCACCACCGGGGAGACCGGCACGGTGTGAGGCGCTCCCTCTTCATCCACCGTGGTAAACAGGGCATATTCACATTCTTCCAGCAGTTTCCGGGCTTTTTCCTCTTCCATCGCCCGGTTTCCAAGACGCATGGGACGGATCATAGGGTTTCCTCCTTTATTTGATGGTGATGAACTGGCTGGCTGTGCGCAGCATCATCATTTTCGTACCTTCGGCAAACTTCACTTCCATCAGCACATCGTTGCCCATGGGCGTGCAGGCCTGCACCACCCCATCCCCAAAGGCCTTGTGAGTGATGGCCTGGCCGGGGCGCACAGAGGGCAGATCCTTCTGGGCCTCCTTGGCCCGGCTTCCGAAAGCCGAAGCAAAGCTCTTCTGCACAGTGGGACGGATGTTGGCAGCCTGACGGCGCTGGGGAGCGGGACGGGCCTTTGCCTTTTTCTCCATGTGCTCTTCCGGTATTTCCCCGATAAATCGGGAAGGCCGACAAAAAGAAGTCTGACCATAGAGCATCCGCCGCTGAGCGCAAGTGATGAAAAGCCTCCGCTTGGCCCGGGTCATGGCCACATAGCAGATCCGCCGCTCCTCTTCCAGTTCCTCGTCGCTGTCCATGCTCCGGCGGGAGGGGAAAATACCCTCTTCCATGCCGCAGAGGAACACCGTGTCAAATTCCAGTCCTTTGGCCGAATGCATGGTCATCAGTGTAACGGCGTCGGCCTGCTCATCGTACCGGTCGATGTCGGTGAACAGGGCCACTTCTTCCAGAAAGTCCAGCAAAGTGCCCCCTTCGTGGGTGCTTTCGAACTCCACAATGTTGGATTTCAGCTCCATCACATTTTCGATCCGGGTCTGGGCTTCGATATTCTCCTGGCTGCGCAGCATCCGCAGATACCCGCTCTCTTCCAGCAAAGCGTCATACAGCTCGCCCAAAGACAGATCATGAGCCTTTTCCTGCAGGCCCTTGATCATCTTGGCAAAGGCCTCCAGGCTATCTTTGGCCCGGGCCAGATCGGGATATTCCCCTGCCCTTTGGATCACGGAAAAATCGTCGGTATTTTCCATGGATGCCAGGTCGGCCACATGCTCCAGGGTCTTGGCGCCGATCTTCCGGGGCGGATTGTTGATGATCCGCCGCAGCCGGATACCGTCTGAGGGGTTTGCAATGACCCACAGATAGGCCAGCATATCCTTCACCTCAGCCCGGTCGAAAAACCGCAGACCGCTGACCATCCGGTAAGGGATTGCATTGCGCTTGAGTGCTCCTTCGATGCTGTTGGACAATGCATGGTTCCGGTAGAGCACGGTGAAATCAGAAAATTTCTGGCCTTTCCCGTAGCCTTTGAGGATCTCGCTGGCGATAAACTGCCCTTCGTCCTCCTGGTTGTCCCCAGAAAAATAGACGATCTTGTCTCCCTCGCCGTTTTCTGTCCACAGCCGCTTGCCTTTCCGGGCAGTGTTGTGGGAAATCACCTCGTTGGCCGCTTCCAGAATGCTCATGGTAGAGCGGTAATTCTGTTCCAGACGGATCACCCGGGCGTTTTCGTACTGCTTTTCAAACTCCAGGATGTTTTCGATGGTGGCGCCCCGGAACTTATAGATACTCTGGTCATCGTCGCCCACCACGCAGATGTTCCCATAGCCTCCGGCCAACAGGCTGCACAGCACATATTGGGCGTGGTTCGTGTCCTGGTATTCGTCCACCAGCACATAGCGGAACTGGCGCTGGTAATGCTCCCGCACATCGCTGCACTCCTGGAGCAGATGGACGGTTTCCATGATGATGTCGTCAAAGTCCATGGCCCCGGCCCGGCGCATCCGGTTCTGGTATTCTTCGTAAATGCGGCCCACGGCCTTTTTGTAGTAGTCGTCCCCTGCCTGCTGCTGATACTGCCGGGGAGTAATCAGTTTGTCCTTGGCCCGGGAAATCTGGTTGATGACCCCCCGCAGATCAAACTTCTTTTCATCGTAGCCCAGCTCCCGCAGAGCCTGTCCCATCATTTTCTTTTTGTCGTCTTCATCGTAAATGGTGAAGTTGCCGTAGCCGATCCGCTCGCCATACCGGCGGAGAATGCGCACACAGGCCGAATGGAATGTATGGGCCCAGATATCCTCGGCCATGGCGCCGCAGGCCTTTTCCAGCCGGTCTTTCAGCTCCCCGGCCGCCTTGTTGGTAAAGGTGATGGCGATGATCTGCCAGGGGCGGGGAGGGTCCACGCTGCACAGGTCCACAATATCCTCAGGAGTCGCCTCTTCCGGCTGGGCCAGATAGGCAGCCATGCGCCTGAGGTCCTCTTCGGTGGCCCCCACAGGAGCCGTTTCCTCTTCGTAACCTCTGCCGTATTTCAGCAGATTGATCACCCGGTTGATGAGCACTGTGGTTTTACCGCTTCCTGCGCCGGCCAGCAGCAGCAGCGGCCCTTCGGTGCAGAACACCGCTTCCCGCTGCATAGGGTTCAGTCCGGAAAACTCCTCTTCCAGGATGGATTTGCGCAGAGCGCTGTATTTGAGATCAAATTCCGTCATTTATGTTTATTCCCTTTCCCTTTTTCTATCGAAGCACCACATTCTGGGGAGAAAGCAGTCCGCCCAGGTTCCGGATCAGTTCCTCCCCCGGCGTGACCCAAAGCTCCTGCCGGGCCAGAAACCGTTTGCCGGTGTCACTGTAAAAGATGACCACCGGCGTCTGGCCCGGGCTTTGGCGCAGAAGAGCCTTGGTCTGTTCCAACAGCGGGGCATTTTCTCCGCTGAAACGAAGATACAGCCGGGGACCGGCGGGCTCCTTTTCTGCCCCTTCCTTTGTCTCCCGGACCTGAGGACGGGGCGAAGGCCCTCGGGAAGCTCCTCTCCATCCGCTGCTTCTGCTTTTGCCATGCCATTCCGCCGCACTCTGGGGGGTGAGGACGGCACACCGGTCACATACCAGCTTGGGTTCCTCATCCTCCCGGGCGGAGATGCGGCCATACACCACCAGAGCGTTGTCTTCCACAAAAGCTCCGGGTGCGCTGTCCATGGCCTTCTGGAACACCAGCAGCTCCATGCTCCCCGACCGGTCTTCCAGGGTCACATAGGCCATGGTGGTGTTGTTTTTGGTGGTTTTCAGCCTGACGGCCGAAACGATGCCTGCCAAGGTGATGTACATTCCATCCCGCAGATCGCTTTCTGCTCTTCCCATGCCCTCTTCCTCTTCCGGGGCAAAGGCGGCCAGCACCTGGCCGATGGGGGTGGCCCCCACCTGCTTCACCAGCTCCCCCTGCTCGTCCAGAGGATGGCCGGACAGATAGATGCCGGTGGTCTGCTTTTCCATGGCCAGAAGTTCCCGCTTGGGATATTCCGGGATGTCGGGCAGTTCCACTTCCGCCGCTTCTTCTTCCTGGGCCATGCCGAACAGATCGATCTGGCCTTCGATATTCTTCCGCCGTTCGCTCACCGAAGCATCCAGCACCTGCTCATAGACCCTTAGCAGCTGGGAGCGGCGGTGGCCGAAGCTGTCAAATGCGCCGCAGCGGATGAGATTTTCCAAGGCCCGTTTGTTCAGATCGGTCTCCACCATGCGGGAGCAAAAATCGCTGAACGAGCGGAAGGGTCCGCCGCTCTGCCGCTCTTTTTCCAAAGCGGCCACAAAGCTCCGGCCCACATTTTTCACCGCCGCAAGACCAAAACGGATGGTCTTGTCCCGGACGGTAAAGTCCGCCCCCGATTGGTTGATGTCCGGTGTGAGGATGGTAATGCCCATTTCCCGGCATTCCAGGATGTATTCCGACACCTTGGCGCTGTCCCCCAGCACCGAAGTGAGGAGGGCCGCCATATATTCCGTGGGATAATGGTATTTTACATAGGCAGTCTGGTAGGACAAAACGGCATAGGACACCGCATGGGCTTTGTTGAAGGCGTAATTGGCGAAGTCCAGCAGATCGTCAAAGAGCTGGGAAGCCACTTCTTCGGAAACGCCGTTGGCCACGCATCCTACAATGCCTTCTTCCTTGTTGCCGTGGATAAAGTTCTCCCTCTCGCTTTTCAGCACATCCATCTTCTTTTTGCTCATGGCCTTGCGCACCAGGTCGGCCTTTCCCAGAGAA
Source organism: Clostridiales bacterium (assembly GCA_019420045.1). GTDB lineage: Bacteria > Bacillota > Clostridia > Oscillospirales > Butyricicoccaceae > Pseudobutyricicoccus. Next base: position 79 of record JAHZHY010000258.1, on the reverse strand, counting down.
TAACCGGCCAGACGGCGGAAGATCTCCATGACCTGTTCCTGGTAAACGGTACAGCCATAGGTCACCTGCAAAATGTCCC
>JAHZHY010000257.1 GCA_019420045.1 Clostridiales bacterium | reverse complement strand
TGGCTTTTATAGGATGTCCCATCAGCTGGAGACGGATAAACAGGTGATCGTGCATCAGCCGGTATTCATAGGATACAAAAGAATAGCCGCAGATCACCACCGTAACCAGACAAAACAGCATCGCCGGAATGAGAAAATGCACCGGCGTGGCATAGGGTGTCTGCCAGATGGCCTCATAGAAGCTGATCATCAGCAGGAACAATCCCACCCACAAAGAAAAAGGCACAGCCTTGCGGCGGAAGCCTTGCAAAATCTGTTTATACATCCCTATCGATCCTTTCCAAGCTACAGGAAAATTGGCCCTGGTCGATCTCCAGGCGCAGATATGTGCCTTCATAACCAATACTTCCCGGATTATACAAAGGAACCGGCCACTTCGTAAGTGCCACCGGCTGGTGGGTATGGCCAAAAAAGGCCGCCTGGGCACCGGCCTGCTGGGCCGCCCGCAGAAATTCATCCAACCCATCCTTGACGCCAAAGCGATGGCCGTGGCTGAGAAAAAGCCGCACTCCCTCCGGCTGCGGTGTCCGCGTCAGAGGCTCCTGGCACATCAGATCACAGTTGCCCGCCACCGCCAGCACCTGGCAGCCGAACAACATTCCGGCATCCTCTGCATCCCGCACGCCATCGCCTAAAAAAAGCAGACAATGGGGGTTTTCTTTTTCCAGCATCCGGCACAGCGCATCAAAATTCCCATGGGAATCGGAAGCTACGCACAGCTTCATCCCATCCCCTCCTCTTTTCCATTTTGTTTGATCTTGGCTTTTAGAATACATCACTTGCATGAAAAAAGAAAGGGGGCAACAGAAATTTTTCCGTTTTTTCGGAACCGGACGGTTTTTTACCGCATATACTGTGTTGAAAAGCCCATGGGAGGAGATACATCATGCAAAACGATTACGAAAATCTTGCCAAGGTCCTCATGGCCAGTCCCCAGGGGGCCAAAATCGTGAAGAGTCTGGATAAGCTCAACAGTGTGGTCAACACCGAAAGCGGCCGGCAGCTCATTGCCATGCTGGCCAGCGACGGAGGCGACGCCATCAAAAACGCCGCAGCCGCTGCGGCCAGCGGCGATCAGGATCAGGCCCGTGTGCTGCTTTCCACTTTGCTTTCCAGCCCGGAAGGGGCACAGCTGGCCGCCAAAATCATCGAAGTGGTGGGCCGCTGACTTTTTGCTCCCAGGCGGCCTTCCGCGCCGGCCGCCTGGGGCCTTTCCTGAAAACGCGGAGAAAGGACGGAACCTATGGCCGACATCCAGGATACCTTACAAAAGCTGTTTTCCGATCCGGAAAGCATGAAAAAAGTCACCGATCTGGCCGCCGGCCTGGCTCCGGCGCTGCAGGAATCTGTCGCTTCTCAAAGCCCGCCTCCTGCCTCCGGCGGACTGGGAGATCTGTTCGGCTCGCCGGAACAAACCAACCCACCTCCATCCGAGGAAGCAAAAAGCGGAGATCTTTCTTCTCTTCTGGCCTCTCTGGGAAAAGGCCTTTCCTCTACACCTGCTGAAAATGAGCAAAAGAAAGAGGGCGGGTTGGATCTTTCCTCATTGTTCTCTCTGTTTGGAAAAGGCTCCTCTTCCCCTGCCGAAGAAACCGCCGAAAAGCAAAGCGGAATGGACCCGGCCCTGCTTCCCCGGCTGATGATGGCTTTTTCCGGAGATGCCAATTATCTCAAGCCGGAAAAGGTCAATTTGCTTCGGGCTCTCAAGCCTTATTTAGGACAGCGCCGGGCGCCGGATATCGACCGGGCGGTAAAAATGGCCAATCTGGCCCGGGCGGCCCAGGAGGCCCTGGGTGGGCTGCAAAGGAGATGAGTCCATGTATGACCGCTATTTTCAAGGAGATGGCTTTGAAGCCTTCTTCCCCCAGGCGGCCCAAATGCCCCCGCCTTCCCCTTCCTCCGCTCCCGACCCCCAGGCCCGCCAGGAAAGCCAGCCACCTCGAAAGAGTGGTCTGCTGGGCAGTCTGGGCCAGCGCCTCAAGCTACCAGAACTGGACAGCGACACCATTTTGCTCTTGGTATTGGTCTATTTTTTGCTGGCCGATGCCGATGAAAACGGTGAAAAATCCAACCTGGCCGACACCTTGCTCATTGTAGGCGCATTGCTCTTGCTGGGATTTTGATGAAAAAAGGCCCTTTGGGGCCTTTTTTAGAGTATCGAAAAAGTGGTTGAAACCACTTTTCCGAGTTTCTACAAGGGTCTGCGTGCACGCCTTTGGCGCACACTTGCCTCTTGAGAGGTGTAAAAAACCGACGCACAGGTCGCCGTTTTTTACAAATTGATGAGGGGTAGGGCAGATAGTTTTTTTGCTGCATAAATTTCTCGACAGTGTGAAAAAAGGCCCTTTGGGGCCTTTTTTGTTTATAGATCTTTTTCCATCACAAAGTTGGTCAACCGCTCACCAAAGCGTTCCACCTGCTGCTCTTTCAGCATCCGATAGCCCCGTTTCTCAAAAAAAGGCCGGGCTGTGAGAGAAGCGTGCACCGAAATGTGGGAAAAGCCCTGTTCCTTGGCAGTCTGCTCCACCCGATCGGCCAGGGCCGTGGCTACGCCCCGCCTTTGGGCGGTGCTGCTGACAAAAAGGTGATCGAAATAATCCCCATCCAGGGTGGCAAATCCCCAGATCTCGCTTCCTTCCTCCACCACAAAGGTGCGATGGTGGGAAAAGATCTTGGCCCAGCGCTCCCCGTCCATCTCCCGTGGGGCCCAGGCGTCCAGCTGGGCCGGGGTATAATCCCGGCAAGCCGCCCCATGTACCGAGTCCCAAAACAGCTCCATCAGCCGGGGACAGTCCTCCGGCCGGTATTCCCGCAGGTTCATTTCTGTTCCTCCTTGTTTACAGACACACGGCCATATTGGGCCGGGTATCGCTCCACTTTATTTAAAATGACAATATAGCCTCCCAGCAAAAGAGCGGTGGCCAGTACCCATGCAATGGAGCTTGCCGCACACACGCCGTCAAATCCCCAGGCATCGGCCAGCCACATAGCTGCCACCACTCGGACTACCAATTCGCTGACACCGGCCAGCAACGGAATGCCGCCAAATCCCATTCCCTGCAAGGTATTGCGAAAAATAAACAGCAGCCCCAGGATGAAGAAGAAGGGCCCGACAATGTTCAGATAAGTCTGTGCATAAGCCGTCACAGCTCCGTCATTTTCTCCCAGGAACAAGCTCACCAGCCCTTTGCAGAAAAAGATCACCAAGACCCCGCCTACCAGACTGAATACCAATGCCAGTTTTCCACTGGCCCGCACACCCTGACGAATCCGCCCAGGCTGCCCTGCGCCATAATTCTGTGCAGCATAGGTAGCCATGGCCGCCCCCAGGGTCACCAACGCCTGGGTAGCCAGATTCTCGATCTTGGTTGCCGCGGTAAAGCCAGCCACTGCTGTGGAACCGAAGCCATTGAGGGCCGTTTGCAGCACCATGACCCCCACCGCTGTGATGGAAAACTGAAAGGCCATGGGCAGTCCTACCCGCAGATGCTGCCA
>JAHZHY010000256.1 GCA_019420045.1 Clostridiales bacterium | reverse complement strand
CGACAGCAGAAGTACACCGGCCAGTAATAACGAAAGGACACTGTGTAAACGCTTTCGTGATTTCATTTCCACAACCTCCTCTTATTTTTGCAGCTTCTCGATTTCCTTCAAGCACCGCTGCATAGCAGTTTCATCGGGGCCGATCTCAATATCTGGATGGGTACCTTTCAGATCCAGACAAACGCCGTCTTCATTGATGAAATAGAACGGATTATACCGTACCAACATACCGCAGTTGGGCATCGCAGCATCCATATTATAAGGCGGCGCCATACGGCCACTCGTACCCCCACTTTGGGTACCCACCAAAGTGCAGGGCTCATTTCCTTTTGCAAAGCGAACCAAAAGTTCAGAGGACGAGGCCACACCTCCATCGATCAGAATCCAGATCCGACCTTCAAATTCCTTTCCATCCGGGTTCTTCACATCGGTGTAATCATCCACAAAAGTCTTGATAGCCACCCCATCGCAGTCTTTCAAAGATTCCATGTCCAGCTTGGGATAGTTCATGGCAGTTAGATCAGAAATCGATTTCAATTCCACATCCGGGTCGTTCTCCGGCCAACCATCCCACATCTGAACATTCACATCCCCCTCTTTATAAGCGGCTACTTCGGAATAGGTAAATGTTTTTCCCGCCCACAAAGGCTCCAGGCCTTCCGCCCAGATCTGGCTGTTGCCTCCGGAATTTCCGGTGATATCGATGATAAAATCCTGCGCATCCAAGTTTTCGAGGCAAAAATCTTTCAAATTCTTTATCACAGTTTGGTTTGCTTCCTCCCCATAAAAGGCAAGCGTTTTCAGCTGAATGATCGCCGTATCTCCCTCCCGGGACAAAAGAACATTGGAAGCATAATCACTGTTGTCTTCCACCGTTTCCGTCTCCTGCACCTGTTCCAGTTCTTTCTTCACGCTGGGAAGGGACTGCGCCCAACTGTAAAACCCCTGCACCGATGGCGAGGCAAACAACTCTTTTTGGGTGTCGCTTTCCCACACACCGCCATCCACATACCGATAATAAAGAACGGGGCTGACTGCCTGGATATGGGCAAAAATTCGTATCTTCCCATTCAAATCATCCATAATGCGCAAAAAGGTCTCCGCCTGTCCATCTGGCACCGCAGCCACTCGCTCCCGGTATTCTTCTTTCAGCTGATCTATATTCACAGATCGCTTTTCAATCAATTTCAACGAGGCGCAGTTTTCCTCCAAAGTAGTCCAGAAAAAGTCGTAATCCTCCAGCATCATGGCGTTGGTGTAGGAGGCCGGGTCAAAAGTCTTCTGAGCAGTCTCCTCCTCTTGCTTTTCCGGCGCTGTGTCCTCTTTCGGGGCCGGGGCACTTTTCTGACAGGCCGACAGCAAAAGCAATCCAGCCAACAGCAAACTCCACATTCTTTTTCTCTGATTCATCCCGATTCCTCCTTTGATGTGTTTTGATTTATCTATTTGCGATTTTTGTTTTTTCATTTCTTAAATTATTTTTGTATAACAAATATTTAAACTAATTTCCATCATTGTATCATACTCTTGAGATATTGAATATGGACAGAATATGAAAAATATTTCCTATAATTTTATGGAAAAAGACAAAACAAAAGCCCCGCCGCAGAAATATCTGCAGCGAGGCTTAATTGCGATATTGGAAAATAGCAATCTACATAAAGCAAACAGAACAGTTACTTGTTTTTGGTGCGCCGGTCCCTCAACATTTTTTCCAGATCCCGAAGGGTATCATCATCCACATTGCTGTCATCCAGCAAAGCACTGAAAATGCACCGCATAGCCTGTCCCTGAGACTTCTTATAAGAAGACATGGATTTGATCTGCTGTGCCGCATACTGGGACTCGCTGAGAGCCGGTGCATATGTGCGGCCATAATGGCTGCCCATCTTTTCAAATCCGGCCACTTCCACAGCGCCCTTTTCCAGCATGCTGTTGAGCAGGATATGGATAGAGCTGTCTTTCCAGCTCTTTTCCTTGGAATTCTCCAGAATTTCTGTCCGGGACAGGGGATGATCCGCTTCCCACAAAACGGTCATAATTTCCATTTCACTTTTGGTCAATCTCATCATTTTTGTCTCATCCTTTTTCTATCCCTATTTTGTACAGCTCTTTTACTATTTAATATACCTTCTCAAAGCGAAAGTGTCAATCATTATTGTTCAATAATATTTTCTATTACTGAATCCTCTTTCCTCAGAAAAAAATCCACAGCTTATTCAAGATATTTTGGAGAACTTTTTTGAAAAAAGGGATGCAAATATCCGGGAGCTGTGATATAATTATTTGTCAAAATGGCGCAGAGGACACCCTCCGCCCTTTCTGTGATTCTATTCTCTTTTGAGGAGTGACATACTTGCTGAGAAACGATTTGCGCAACATCGCCATCATCGCCCATGTTGACCACGGCAAAACCACCCTGGTGGACGAAATGCTCAAGCAGGGCGGCGCTTTCCGTGAAAACCAGGCCGTGCAGGACCGGGTGATGGACAACAACGCCATCGAACGGGAGCGTGGCATCACCATCCTGGCCAAGAACACCTCTGTCCACTATAAGGATGTAAAGATCAACATCATCGACACCCCCGGCCACGCCGACTTCGGCGGCGAAGTGGAACGCGTGCTGAAAATGGTGGACGGCGTCCTTCTGCTGGTGGACGCCTTCGAAGGCCCCATGCCCCAGACCCGCTTCGTCTTGCAGAAAGCTCTGGAACTGGGCCACAAGATCATCGTTGTGGTCAACAAAGTCGACCGTCCCGATGCCCGTCCCATGGAAGTGGTGGACGAAGTGCTGGAACTGCTGCTGGATCTGGACGCCACAGAAGAACAGATCGAATCCCCCGTTATCTTCTGCTCCGGCCGTCAGGGTACCGCTTCCCTGGCCCCCGACGACGCAGGAAGCAATCTGGTGCCTCTCTTTGAAACCATCCTGAGTCACATCGATCCTCCTGAATATGTGGAAGGCCCCACCAAGGTGCTGGTTTCCTCCATCGACTACAACGACTATGTGGGCCGTATTGCCATTGGCCGCATCGAGCGTGGTCAGCTGCGCCAGAATCAGGAAGTGTCTGTGGTGGATTACCACAACCCCGATGTATCTTACAAAGCCAAGATCGTCTCCATGTACCAGTTTGAAGGCCTGCAGCGGGTGCCCGTGGCCCAGGCCACCGGCGGAGACATTGTGGCCATCCACATCGGCAACACCGTGTGCGATCCTGCCGCCGTGGAGGCCGTGCCTTTTGTAAAGATCTCCGAACCCACCGTGGAAATGGTCTTTTCGGTGAACGACAGTCCCTTTGCCGGCCGGGAAGGCAAATTTGTCACCTCCCGCCAGATCCGTGACCGTCTGATGCGGGAACTGCTGCGTGATGTGTCCCTGCGGGTGGAGGAAACTGACAGCGCCGATGCCTTCCGTGTGCTGGGCCGTGGCGAAATGCATCTGTCCATCCTGGTGGAAAATATGCGCCGGGAAGGCTATGAACTCCAGGTAGGTCCCCCGCGGGTGCTCTACAAGACCATCGACGGGGTCAAGTGCGAACCCATCGA
>JAHZHY010000255.1:2174-9182 GCA_019420045.1 Clostridiales bacterium | reverse complement strand
TGCGCAAGCCGAAAGAAGAATGGATTCGGGTGGAAAATACCCATGAGGCGATCATTAGCCGGGATGTGTTTGAGCAGGTACAAAAGCAGATCGCCAGCCGCAGGCGGCAGCAGAAGGATGCCACAACGCAGATTTTCGCCGGTCTTGTAAAATGTGCAGATTGTGGCTGGTCTATGCGCTTCGGCACGAACCGGCAGAACAAAACGCCGTACAGCCACTTCACTTGCAGCCAATACGGACAGATGGGTACACAATGCTCGGCGCATTATATTCGCTATGATACGCTCTATGTCTATGTACTGTCCAGAATCCAGTATTGGTCCCATCGGGCGCAGATGAGCGAAGAAAAACTCTTGCAGCAGATTTTGAAAAACGGTGACCGGGAACGCATGACCGCCGCTAAGCGTCAGGAATCCGAACTGCAACGAGCGGAAAAGCGCAAGGCAGAAGTGGACGGAAAATTCGTCCGAATGTACGAGGACTGGTCCGCCGGACGCATCACCGAGTATAACTTCAATCTGCTGACGAAAAAGTACCAGGCAGAACAGCTGGAGCTGGAGGAAAAGATCAGCCGCTTGCAAGCGGAGCTGTCCGCAGAGCAGCAAACTGCCCTGGATGCCGAAAAGTGGGTCGCTCTCATCAAGCAGTACGCCAATCCCACAGAACTGACCGCTGAACTTCTCAATACCCTGATTGAAAAAATCGTCATTCACGAGGCCATTAAAAGTGCGGATGGGATGCGAGATCAGGAGATTGAGATTTACTACCGCTTTATCGGCAAAATTGATTAACCTGTATCCATATCCTTAACTTTGGGAAACCGGGTTATCGGTCCCGGATGCGGATATGCTGATCTCCCTGTCGGAAGCGCTGGAAACACCGGTGAGCACATTGCTGGGGGAAACGGTGATGGAACCGGAGGCCGATGCCATCCAAGCCATTTCCGAAAAGCTGGAGGTCATCAATTTGCAGCTTGCACACAGACAGACAATGAGAAGAAAAATTCTTCATTGGCTGTTGGTTTCACTCTGTGTGATTATCGTAGCGGTTTCTGCGGTTCTCCTCAAAGCCAGCAGCCCTTATTTGGGATGGGATTATGGGAATCCGGAAATTGCTGTTGCAGGAGCGGCTTTTCACGGGTTTGAGTGGCTCTTTGTCAGGGTGGCCCCCATTGTGCTGATTGCAGCTCTCGTTGGCGTTTTTCTGACAAGGAAGAAAGTGTAAAATGCTTTCTTGGAATGTCACCGGACAAATTTGAGCAGGGAAAAACTGTGCAAGAATTTGAAAAGCCCCCTTTGCTATTTTTGGCAAAGGGGGACTTGTTTTGTAAATCAGCTATATGCAGTGTCCGGCTGTATCGGATAACGCATGGCAAAGCTCTGTTTGCCGTTGTTTTTCACTTGATACAGCCTGAGCCGAGCGTCTCTGAAAGAACTTTTTTAAAGAGGCTTCTGGATTCCAGAATGGTGTTACAGCCTGGAATCGTACAGATAAAAGGTAAAGTCTTTTCTTTGCTCTCCCATCTTCACAGAGCAGGACTTTTCGGCCCTTCGCTGCATTCCCTGGTGTTCATAGAAGCTGTAATTGCAGCTGGTATCGGTAAAAAGATAGAAGGAGGAAAATCCCTCCTGGCGCATGTATGTCATCGCCTGGTCAAAAAGGAGCTTTCCGATACCGGCTCCCCGGCATCTGCGGCTTACAGCGAAAAAAGACAATTCTCCATCATAGGGGGAGCAGCGGCGCAGCAGCTCCTGATCCACTTTTTCGGCCTCCCAAAGAAGCCGGAAAGCGGCCCGGCCTTTTGGAGAACATAGCAGGGAAAGGATCAAAAAACTTTGCTTGAGCCGGAAAGAAAGGGGTGACCGTCGTTTTCGTTGGTCGTTCACCATGATGATGCCCACGGGCACATCGTGGATCAGGGCGACCTGGGTGTATGTCTGATGGGCCAAACATCCATATAAATAAGCCTTGGCCAGCCTGGATGCTGTGGATGGCGGGCAGAATGTATCATAGCGCCAGGTCTCCCGGATGATTTGCGAGAGTGCAGCGGAGTCGCTGGCTTGAAATTGACGGAAAGGCAGTTCCATTGTTCTTGACCCTCCCCATGGACTTTGGCCTAGGAATGGGTGTGGCTGCGGTAAGCGGAGCAGATGGTTTTCACACATTCATCCATCCCCAGCGAGCCGCTGTTTAAGCAAATGTCGTAGTTTTGTGCATCGCCAAATCGCTGGCCGGTGTAATGCTGGTAATAGGAGCTGCGTTTTTTTTCCAGTTTTTCCAGATCTTCGGCTGCTTCATGGTAGGATGTTTTCACCCGTTCTTGCCGAGTGTGGGAATCGGCATAGACAAAGACACGGAGAAGCCGGGGATGCTGGGCCAGAATGGCGTCTGCACACCGGCCCACGATCACACAGCTGCCTTTGGAGGCCAGGTCATAAATGACTTTGGATTGCTGCAAAAATACCCGGTCGGCAATGGGAAGGCGCACTCTTGTCCCGGAAGAAAGTTCATGCAGCAGAGGGCTGTGGATGGCGGTTTCGCTGTTTTCAAAAAAGCGGATGTCGATTTGGCTGTCTTGGGCAGCAAGCTCAATGATCTCCCGGTCATAAAAGGGGATGTTCAGCTGTTCAGCCACTGCTTTTCCGATTTCCCGGCCGCCGCTTCCGTGCTGGCGGCTGATGGTGATGACGGTATGTTGGCTGGTGCTGTCGTCGCTCCGGGGAGCACGGCTCAATTCACCGGCCCATTCAAAGCCTTTTTTGGCTGCAATGACAGCGATGATTTCATTGATCACTGCGGCCGCCGCAATGGTGCCCTGAATGACTTTGGCGCACTCCGGCGCCTGGGGGCTCAGAACAGAAACGGCGATGCCGGTGAACACAAGGGATACGCCGGAGTGGGGGAGCAGTGTCAGACCAAGGTATTTTTTCACAGTTTCCGGTGATTTTGTAATGCTGGCCCCAAAATAGGCACCGAAATATTTGCCGATGGCCCGGGAGAGAATGTAGATGGCAGTGAACAGACCGGCGCCCAGGATCAGGTGGTAATCCAGCGGGGCGCCCAGGTTGAGGATCACTGCAATCATGGCAATGCCCAGAATGGGGTTAAAACCATCCATGATCTGTTCCAGTCTTGTTTCCGAGATCATGTTGGAAAAAGTGGCCGAGAAGGCCATGCCGATCAGCATGAAATTCAGAACAGGGCGGGGAAGTACCCAGCCGTTGAAAAGAAATCCCACGGCGGAAGACAACAGGATCATGGCCAGAAGCAACGCCAGCGTGGCCTTTTTGCTTCGTTCTTTTTTCAGCAGCACGCCGGCCAGCAGGCCGGTGGCAATGCCGATGAGCAGGGGAAGCAGGACCACCAGAGCAATCATATAGGCTGGCAGTTCACCTGCGGAAAGATTTCCGGCAACAATGGCCACGGTGGTGAAAAAGACGATGCATCCCACAATGTCGTCCAATGCCGCCATGGGGATCAGCGTCTGGGTGACCGGGCCGGTGGTTTTGAACTCCCGCACAATGGACAGCGCAGGAGCCGGTGCAGTGGCCAGAGCAATGCCGCCGAAAAGAAAAGCCAGGTAAATCGGAAGATCGGACAGAGCGAACACAACGCTGAAAACCAAAGAAACCACCAGGAAAGTTCCCAGGGACTGGGTCAATGTGGTGATGACAATGGCTTTGCCAAAGCGTTTGATTTTTTGCCAGACCAATTCGGTTCCGATCATCAGGCCTACGCCGCACTCTAAAATATGTATGATTGTCTGATACCATGGCGCATCCAGCAGCTGCTGATTGACAAGGGCCAGCGCATGGGGACCGAAAATCATTCCGGTGATCAGCCAGCCCAATATGGAGGGTAGTTTTATTTTGGAAACCAGTTTGCCCAGGAAAAAGGCGATTGCCATGGTAAGCAGCAATCGGATGAGTAGCAGAATCATTTTACATCACTTCACCTTTCTGATCGGAGTCTGTTTGTCGGCGTTGTGCAGTTTGTCCTATGGATGATGTGCAACGGTGTTGTTTGGGTTTTGCCCGGAAAACAGAGGACATTTTTATGTTTCACCGCCAGGCAGGGGAGGCTCTTTTGCCACGCCATAGAGCATGATGTCGAAGATAGAGGGAAGCGTGCCTTCGTGATCCTGGATCAGCTGGCTGAAGTTTCCGGTTTCTTCTGCTTTTTTCTGAAAGTAGCGATTGAATGTTTCGCTGATCACCAGAAAATATTCCAATGCCATGTCCTTGGTCACGCCGTCCCGCAGGGACAGGCAATCCAGAATGGCGCAATAGCACTCACTGAAATATTCATCCAGCTCCCGGCGCAGCTGGGCCAGTTCCTGGGAAAGGTGTTTGGGCGGCTGCAGAATGGTGTTGAAAAAGATGGTTGCATAGCAGGGATTTTCCTGGAAAAACTGCTGCCGTATCCGGATGAAATTTCCCAGAGCGGATTTGGCGTCCTGTATGTGCAGAGACTGGGCCTTGAGAGCTTTTGTCAGCTCATCGTAGCAGGTTTTTACACAAAGAAGATACAGCTCATCTTTCCCCTTGAAATTGTGATAAAGCAGGCCTTTGGGGATTTGTCCTGTTTCACAGATGTTGTTGATGGAGGCCGAGTCGTAGCTTTTCTTTCCGAATTCTGCAAGAGCTGCGGCCAGGATGCGTTCTTTCGTTTTTTGTGTTTTTTCTTGCTTCTTCATGGCGAACCTCCCACTATAGACTCTGTAGTCTATAATAAATAAAATAGACCATACGGTCAACAATTAAAATGTGAATTTTTTGTGTTCCACCGCAAGTGATGGAGAGGGACCGGGTGTACCCGGAACGATATGTGCCAGAAAAAAAGAAATCCTCCCAGGTGTCTTTGAGCAAAGACGCCTGGGAGGATATTTTGCATCAGGTGATGGGAGCGAGCACCTGGATGTGTTATTTTGCCCAATAAACCACGGCATCCCGCAGGAAGCGGGCGCAGCCAGGAAGATGTTTGTCGTAGTAGGCGGTAAAGCGGGCATCCATCACATACAGCTCTGCGATCCCCCGGTGTTTGGCAGGGTCATACCGGTTGCCGGTGATGGTGAGCCACCGGCGGTGGAGGGTGCAGATTTCCTTTCCCTCCTGGCTTTCCGGCTGGAGACCGTCCCGGACGGCGGCTTCCAGCCGGTCCTGGATCTCCTGGCCCAGGTGAGTCCACTCCTTGTATTGTTCCAGGGTCAGGTTCATCACGGCGGCGTTGGCTTCATCCACTTCTTTGTCGCCGTACTTGCTGCGGATCTCCTGGCCGTAAACTTCCTCGTTATGGGCGATAGTCTGTTTCTTGAAGGCTTCAAATTTCTTTTCGTCCTGCATGATTTCCTTCCTTTCTTCTGCCCGGATGGTGTCTTTCACCGATTGGATCAGCTGTTCCAGATGTTTCCGTTTGGCTTCCAGTGCAGCCAGGTGGCGTGACAGAGCGTCCAGACGGTCAAAGGAGGGATCGTCCAGACATTCTTTGATCCGGGCCAGCTCCACCCCGAGAGCCCGGTAATAGAGAATATCCTGCAGCCGGTCCACTTCGGCCGGGCCGTAATAGCGGTAGCCGCTTTCGGCTACCCGGCTGGGCTTCAGCAGCCCGATTTGGTCGTACCAGCGCAGAGTGCGGGTGGTCACTCCGGACAGGCGCGACAGTTCCCGAATGGAATACTCCATGAACATCCCTCCCTGTGCATAGAATAGCAGTTGACGGAGCGTCAGAGTCAAGAGGAAATTTTATATCCGGCGGATCGTTTGCTGCAAATGGTGCCTGATCAAATGATTGGGCACCATTTATTTTACCATTTCCTTTCTCTTTGCGCAAAAATTGCAAGCCCTGTTGTGGAATGCAATTTTTCTGCAAAGTCCTTGACTGCACGCGGCGTGCAGTTTTACGGTGAGGAGGAAATGAAGATGGAAAAAACATTGCGCCAGGTATGCACTGAGCTGAAAGTTTCCCGACGGGCTGTCCAAGGATATGAAAAAGCAGGACTGGTAGCTGCTTCTGGAAAAAATAAATATGGACATTTGCTTTATGGAGAACCGGAGCGAGAGCGGATTCGTTTGGTCCGGTTTTATCAGCAGCTGGGATTTCAGCTGAAGGAGATCAAGGAACTTCTGGAGGCTGACGGCCCTGTCAGAAAAGCAACTCTCCAGGCCAAAGTAGCAGAGCTGGAAAAGGAGGATATTCATCTGAGGGAACTGATCCGGCAGGCAAAAGAATACATCGCTGCGCTGTAACAGTCTTTGGGCTTTCAGAAAATTGCGTTCCATTCAATACAAAGGAGGACATATTATGAAAACGAAATTGTTGTCTTTGCTGGTGATGTTGGTCATGCTGGCCAGTCTGGCTGCCTGTGGAGGACCGGATCAGGCGGGACAGGGAGGGACGGAAGGCTCACCCAAAGAGGAGAAGTTGCAAAAGAGCAGTGAAACCCTGGAGCCTTTCCGTAGGGAGGCCACATTGGCAGAGACCGTGATGATGGATGAAGGGGGCGTGAAGATCACAGCCACCGGCCTGACTTATACAGAGAGTTCTGCCGATCTGGCAATCACCATTGAAAACAACAGCGGCAAAGATCTGTCATTCACCAGCGGTTCTTTGGGATATAGCTGCAACTCCGTCAATGGATATATGGTCAGTGACGGCTATTTGAACTGCGATGTTTTAAATGGAACCGTTGCCAACGATGTCATCAGCTTCAGCTATGATACCCTGATGATTTATGGCATCAACGAAATTGCAGATATGGAAATCGGTTTTGATATAAAAGATGCCGATTACAACAGCATTTATTTCAACTCTCCGCCAATATACACCTCTGCATTTGAGGGGCATGACTATGAAACAGATCATTATCAGCAGACCATCACAAGCCAGGCAGCCATGAACACTTATAACTACGAAATGATTCACTTTTCTCAAGAACCCCTCTATGCACAGCAAGGAGTGGAGCTGCTTTCCAGCGGCGCCCTCGACGTCGGAAGCCTCGTGACCCACCGG
>JAHZHY010000255.1:843-2164 GCA_019420045.1 Clostridiales bacterium | reverse complement strand
ATGGGGAGAGGGCTCTGCTGTTGGAAATGGAGAATACCGGGGATAAAACGGTCTACATTGCCACATCCGATATCGGGATCAACGGTCTGATGGCGACCACTTCCCTTTGGTCCAGCAGTGCTGTCGCACCTGGCAAACGCTGCATTGTGGATGTGCAGCTGGATAAAGTGCTGGAACCTTCTTGGCAAAGTGTGTATGGGGTGGACGAAATAGGGGAGATCTCTCTTTCCATCGGGTTGATGGATGAAAACTGGACAGAGGTTGCGGAAAAAGTGCCTGTGGAGATAGCCATCCCTGGCGTGAAGTCTTCTTTTGATGATGAAGGAACAGAAGTCTACAACAAAAATGGTTTGCGTATGGTCGCCAAAACGGTACTGCAGGATGACTCTGATTACAGTTCTGACTGCTATGTGCTGCTTTTGCTGGAAAATAACAGCGGAAAGATTATAGATATCCAGGATGTTCCAGGCTCTCTTGCGGTCAATGGAATGATGAGCGATTATTCCTTCTCTTTCTGTGAACTGGAAGATGGGGAAAGCGCAGTGCTTTCCATTACCCTGCCGGAAGTTGCTCTGGAAATGAACCAGATCACATCACCCCAGGAGATCAAGGAAATAAATATCGGTTTTGAGATCCGGAATGACCGGGAAATGATCGATGAACCCACAATCACAATGGCTTTTGAGGAAGAAAAATAAAAAAACCTTGATGGGAAAGCATCGGATACCTTGTGGAGTTTTAAGACAAAAAACCGCCTTTTCAGGCGGTTTTTTGTTTGATCCGCGGCAGGAGAGATGAAAGATGATGAAGAATCCATGGGAGATCTGTTGAGGAAATCTGGTCATTCTGTTATGATGGATGCAAAACACCGGTCGGCGATGGGAAAATCCTGCACCGGGACAGGGGGGGCGGAATGCGGATTCTTTTGCTGGGCAACAGTCTGACAACGGCCAACGGGATGCCCCGGATGCTGGCCGGGATTACCGGGGCAGAGGTGGTCTGCCACACTCGGGGTGGAGCCCGGCTGGCAGAGCATCTGAATGAAAGCACCAGACTGGGCGCCCGAACCCAAAAAGCTTTACAGGAGGAAACCTGGGATTATGTGGTGCTTCAGGAGATGAGCCACGGCCCCTTTACCGCACCGGACCGTTTCTTTTCCAATGTGGAGCGCCTTTGTAGCCAGATACGACAGCATGGGGCTGTGCCGGTGCTCTATGCCACCTGGGCCTATGAAAAAGGGGGAAGCAAACTGGCGGGCAAAGGCTGGGATTATGAAGAAATGGCCCGGGCAATGTCCGAAGCGTACAGCAAAGCAGCCCAG
>JAHZHY010000255.1:0-803 GCA_019420045.1 Clostridiales bacterium | reverse complement strand
CAACGATTTTATCAGCGGAGCCAGAAGGAACAACTCTATGCCGCCGACGGCGTACACCCCAATGAGCAAGGCTCCCGTCTTGCGGCGGAGACCATCGGCCGGGTGATATTGGAACACGAGGAGAGTGTGAAATGATTCGGGAAATCTGCAAAGACGAAGTATTTTTGGCCCAAACGGCAGAGCTGGCCACCATAGAGGATCTGTCCGTTGCCGACGATCTGCTGGAAGGCTGCGTGGGAATGGCGGCCAATATGATCGGCGTCAACAAAAGGATCATTGCCTTTGATGACGAGGGCACATACATGGTGATGTTCAACCCGGAGATCGTGAAGAAATCCGGGCCTTATGACACACAGGAAGGGTGTCTGTCCCTTGTGGGCCTGCGCCCGGCCCGCCGGTTTCAGTCCATCAAGGTGCGTTGGCAGAACGAAAAGTTCCAGGAGCGTCTCCGCACCTTTACCGGCTGGACGGCCCAGATCATTCAGCATGAGATCGACCATTGTGAAGGGATCATCATATGAATCAAAACCCCGTGACCCTTTGTTTCGCAGGGAGGTGAGCGGATGGAACTGGGACTGACCTTTCCTTTGCAGCGATTTTTGAAAATGAAACCGCCTCTTTACGGCACCGAACCGGACAGGCGGTTTTGCTGGGATGTGCACAACATTCGCCTTCGGGGCCGGGAATGTATGCTGGCCGTTCATTGCCACAGCCGGTATACCTTTGTGCTCTGGGATGTGAGCACTTTTCAATGGGGAGGTATCACCGGGCTGTTTCGGGAGGGATTGGCGGACAGCCTGCAC
>JAHZHY010000254.1 GCA_019420045.1 Clostridiales bacterium | reverse complement strand
CGATCACACCCAGATCCATCCGGAAAAGATTGCCCAGGAAGGTGAAGGCAGTGTGGAGATCGGGGGCGCGGAAAATCACCCAGGTCAGATTGATGAAGGCAAAGGTGCCCAGAAAGCGGAAGCCCGAGTGAAGTTTTTCCAGAGGTTTTTCAAAAATCCGTTCTACAATCTGAGCCAGCCCGTGGAGAAATCCCCACAGCACAAAGGTCCAGTTGGCGCCGTGCCAGAGGCCGCTGACCAAAAACACCAGAAGGGTATTTCCATAGGTGCGCAGCCGGCCTTTCCGGCTTCCGCCCAGAGGAATATACAGGTAACGGGTGAAAAAACGGGTGAGGGTCATATGCCATCGTTTCCAGAATTCCCGTACGGAGAAAGCCCGATAGGGGGAATCGAAGTTTTGCGGGAGCTGGATATTGAAAAACAGCCCCAGACCGGTAGCCATATCGCAGTAGCCGCTGAAATCGAAATAAAGCTGCAAAGTGTAGCAGAGCATCACGAGAAAGGAGGTGGGGGTGTTCATGCCTTCCACCCAGGTGAACCCCCAATCGGCGGCCTGGCCCAGGGTGTCGGCCAGTAGCACTTTTTTGGCCATGCCAAAGGAAAAGGCCACCAGACCTTTGGAAAAATTCTCCCACTGGAAAAACCGGTTTTCCCGGCAGCGAAGCTGGGGGACGATTTCGGTGTGCAGGGAGATGGGGCCGCTCATGATATAGGGGAAAAAGCAAAGGGAGCAGGCATAGTCCAATGGCGGGAACAAAGGAGCCTCTTCGCGGAAGCGATCCACCAGGTAGGCAATTTGCTGGAAGGTGAAGAAGCTGAGTCCCAAGGGGGCGATCAGCCGGAGCAAAGGTAGATGCAGTCCGGTGAGGGAGTTGAAAGTTCCCAGGAAAAAATCAAAGTACTTAAATAGAACCAGCAGCCCAATGTGAAAAAGAAGCCCGATGAGCAGCAGTCCTTTTTTGCGGCCCTGTTTTCCCATGGCGGCGGCCAGCAGGTAATTGACCGCAGCGGAAGAAAACAGGACCAAAAGAAAAGGCAGACCGTGGCTGCCGTAAAACCAAAGGGAGCAGAGAAGTAAAAAAAGCCGGTTTACAGGGGAACGGGGGAACAACCTGCCCAGAAGGAAATAGCCGGTGATGGCAAGGGGAAGAAAGAGCAATAGAAAGAAATAAGAATCAAAAAACAAAGGGAGAAGCCTCCTGAATGAAAGTAAAAAGGATAAGACATACCCAAAAAGTATAGCACAGAAGGGGAAGAATGAAAAGGAGCGCCCCGAAGGGCGCTCCAGAAAACGGAGGAGTGTGCAATTTTATTCGGCCCAGCTCATCTGCTCGAAGCGGGTCAGGCCGGCGGGGGTCAGATTGGCGCCCTGGAGTTTGCTGTTGAACGCCCGCACATTGCTGCCCTGGTACAGGGGGATCTGGGGGCACAGCTGGTTCAGGGTCTTGTTCAGCTCCACAATGGCGGCGTCACGGGCGTCATTATCAATGGTGGAGGCGATGGAATCAATCTGAGCATCGATTTCCGGAATGTTGGTACGGGTCTGGTTGGAAGAACCGATGGAATTGCTATGGAACACACCCTTCAGGAAGGTGACAATATCGGTGGAAGAATAGCCGCCGATGGAAGCGGTGAAGTTGCCTTCGGCTGTCACCGACACATAAGTGGCGGTATCCAGGCTTTCGATCTGGCAGTTGATGCCGATTTCCTTCAGGTTGGCCTGGATCACTTCGGCCATACGGCGCTTGCCTTCATTGGAGCAGAGGATGCTCAGCTCGATGGAGGCCGGGTCCACACCGGACTGTTCCAGCCACTGCTTGGCCTTTTCCACATCGTAGGTGTCGCCGTTTTCCTCGCTGGTGGAGCTCATGCCCACAGGCAGCTGGGAGACGGCTACGCTGCCCAGGCCGTTGGTGGCCACGGTGACCAGGTCTTCTTTGTTGATGGCGCAGTTGATGGCGTGGCGGACAGCTTCATTGTCCAGACCGGGTTTTTCGCTGTTCAGAGTCATCCAGGAAAGGATGTTGGATTTGGACTGGACGGTGTCCAGCTCATCGCTCTCTTCGATGCGCTCCAGATCCACCGTTTCCACTTCCATGAGGAAATCCACTTCACCGGCCTCCAGGGCGATGGTGCGGGCAGAACCTTCGGGAATGATTTTCCATGTCATGTCCTTGATAGCGGGAGCGCCGGCATAATAATCTGCAAAGGCTTCAAAGGTGATGGAAACGCCGCTCTGCCAGTCTACAAACTTATAAGGACCGGTGCCGATGGGATTCTTGCCAAAGTCATTGCCGCTCTCAATGAGCTCTTTGGGGAGAATGGCGTTGCCGTGGTTGGACAGGTCGTAGAGCAAAGTGGCTGTGGGGGTGGGAGTGGTGATCTTGACGGTGTAATCATCCACTGCGGTGACGGTTTCCACTGTGGTGGTATAGTTGGAAATGTCGGTGCAGGTCTTGGCCCGCTCCAGAGAGGCCACCACATCTTCGGCAGTCATGTCGCTG
>JAHZHY010000253.1:1348-2025 GCA_019420045.1 Clostridiales bacterium | reverse complement strand
TGGGATACATTGGCCACAAACTCCCGCCGGGAAGAATCCAGCTTCTTCTGCTCAGTGATGTCGTGGAGCACCGCCATGATGCCGCTGTTTTCATCCTCCGCCGTGCCGAACATAGCCAGCAGGATCTTGAGGATGCGCTTGTTTGCCGCGTAGTCGATCTCGATGTACTGGCCGCCCTCCCCCAGATCGCTTTCATCCACATTCAGATTGGGAAACACCTGGGCATAAGTCAGCTCCGGCCCGAACTCCATGCCCAGCATCTGCTGAGCCGCCGGGTTCATATGAAGGATATGGCCGTTTTTGTCAAAGGCCACCACCCCGTCAGCCATATGGGTAAACGGGGTGCTCAGCTTGTTCCGCTCCCCGTTGACTTCGGCCAAAGTATTTTCCAGCACCTTGGCCATCTCCCCAAAGGTGCGGGTCAGGTTGCCGATCTCGTCTGCCGATTCCGCCTGGGGCTGCTGGGAAAAGTCCCCGGCGGCAATGCGCTGGGCGGTGCGGGTCAGCCGCTGCACCGGGTTTGTGATGGTGCGGGCCAGAATAAAGCTGAGCAAAATGGCAACCGCCAGACCGAACATCAAAGAACGGATCAGAATGGTGAACATGGTCCAGGTCAGCTCATCCAGCTCCCCTTTGTCGTCCACCACGGCCAGCACATAATTGCCCCCGTCCACCGG
>JAHZHY010000253.1:0-1338 GCA_019420045.1 Clostridiales bacterium | reverse complement strand
GACAAAGCGGTGATGGTCTGCCCCACTTCCCCCTCCATGGCGGTGATCATATTGGGGGTCAGCTCCCGGAAGGGCGTGGCGTCCCGGCTTTCCGAAGAGGTGAGGAACTCCCCGGTTTTGCCATCCAGAATATAAAAATTCCGGTGGTCGTCCAGCCCAAGGCCGCCGTTATAGGCCTCCAGCACCTCTTCCATCTGGTCCAGATCCCCATTGCAGGCGCTGAGCCCTTTTTCCAGCTCCTGCCCCCGCAGGGCGAAAAAATCCACCATCTGGCGCTGAAAATCGCTGCGGTTATAGGCGGTGACCGAGTTGACCAGAAACACACCCACCACGGCCATCACCGCCACCACCAGCAGCATCAATATGAGCACCAGCTTCATTTGCAGGCTTTTCAGCATGGTTCCTTCCGCCTATTCCTTGTTGAAATAATACCCGGCCCCCCGGCGGGTGATGAGATAGCGGGGGTCGGCCGGATCGTCCTCCAGCTTTTCCCGCAAGCGGCGGATGGCCACATCCACCGTGCGCAGATCGCCGTAATACTCAAAGCCCCACACCTTTTCCATCAGCTCTTCCCGGGTGACCACCCGCCCGGCGCATTCCAGAAAATAGCAGAGCATATCAAATTCCCGCTGGGAAAGCTCCAGGGCCTCCCCGTTCTTCCGGGCCAGACGCTTTTCGGTGTCCACCTGGAAGGGGCCGCCTTCTTTCTTTTCGCCCCCCATGCTGTCCTGCTGGTCGGCCAGGCGGCGGCGGATGTTGGCCTTCACCCGGGCCAGCAGCTCCTTGATGGAAAAGGGCTTTGTGATATAGTCGTCGGCGCCGGTATCCAGCCCCAGCACCTTGTCCCGCTCTTCTTCCCGGGCGGTGACCATGATGACAGGCACATTGCTCTTTTCCCGCAGGCGGCGCAGCAGTTCAAAGCCGTCCATCCCCGGGAGCATCACATCCAGAAGCACCAGATCCACCTGGGGAGAAAGGGCCTTTTCCAGCCCCCCTTTTCCCTCATAGGCTTCCTCCACCTCATAGCCTTCCCGCTTCAGGTTGAAGGCAATGATGTCCACAATGGCCTTTTCATCTTCCACGATCAGCACTTTTGCCATGGCTCTCTCCTTCTCTTTACAGGCTCAAAAGCCCCTTTTCCCGGGCCAGAAACAGGGCGCACAGGGTTTTGGCATCCCCGATCTCTCCACGCCCCAGGGCATCTTTCAGCCGGGGAAGCTCCCACAGCTCCCCATCCAGAAATTCCCCTTCATCGGGTCTGGCCTGACCCAACGACAGGTCTTCCGCCCAATAAAGGTGCATTTTTTCCTCCAGCACATCGGGGGAGGAACAATAGAC
>JAHZHY010000252.1:4365-4667 GCA_019420045.1 Clostridiales bacterium | reverse complement strand
GGCGCACCTCGCTATCAGGCCGATGTGGCCATCAAGGGGGACAAGATCGCCTGCATCGCCCCTCATATTGAAGAAAAGGGCGCCAGAGAGATCGATGCCAAGGGTCAGGTGGTCTCTCCCGGCTTTATTGATTATCACAGCCATTCGGACAACAGCATTCTTCTGGGGCCGGACGGTTACAACTACCTGGAGCAGGGTGTTACCACCGAAATCACCGGCCAGTGCGGAACGGCTCCCGCTCCCAGCTATCCCGGCTCTTTGCAGGAGGAAAAGGAGATCCTGCCGCCGGAAAAATTTGCCGA
>JAHZHY010000252.1:0-4294 GCA_019420045.1 Clostridiales bacterium | reverse complement strand
TGCGATTCCTACACTTCCTTTATTGACTATGTTTCTCACATGGAACTGGGCAACAACATGGCCTTTTACATCGGCCAGGGCAATGTGCGGGGGAGAGTGATGGGCTTTGACGATTCTCTTCCCACCAAGGAGCAACTGGAAGAGATGAAGGCCTGGGTGCGTCAGGCCATGGAGTGCGGCTATCTGGGCATGACCACCGGATTGGTGTATGCCCCCTCGGTGTACGCCGGGGAAGAGGAACTGGTGGAGCTGGCCAAGGTAGTGGGCGAGTATGGCGGTAGCTATGCTTCCCATATCCGGGGCGAAGCGGACAATGTGGTGGAATCGGTGGAAGAAGCCATCCGGGTGGGCGAAAAAGCCGGTATCCCGGTGGTCATCTCCCATCTGAAGGTCATCGGCAAGCAGAATGAGGGCCTTTCCAAAAAGGTGCTCCAGGTGATCGAGGATGCCAACGCCCGTGGCGTCAAAGTGTGGGCCGATCAGTATCCCTATCTGGCGGGCAGCGCTCCCTTCATCAGCTGCATCCCGCCCAAATTCCATGTGGGCGGCGTGGAAAAGCTGGTGGAAAACCTGAAAGATCCGGAGTTCCGGAAGAAGGTCACCTATTCCATTGTAAACGAATACCAGGAGTTTGCCAGCAATCTGGTGGACGCCGGTTTTGAGGGCACGCTCATGGCGGGCTGTGCCAAAACACCTCAGTATGTGGGCAAGACCATCGCCCAGATTGCAGAGGAAGAGGGCAAAGATCCCTGGGATGTGTGCTATGACCTGCTGATTGCAAATGACGGCATGGCCCAGGGCATCTATTTCAACCAAAACGAAAGCGATATGATGCGCATCATCGCCCACCCCTATGTGATGGGCGGCAGCGACTGGTCCAATTACCAGACCCATCTGGATCGGGACAAGGTGGGCGGTGGCCATCCCCGGGGTACTTCCACCTTCATTACCCGTCTGGCTTTGCTGCGGGACCATGGCCTTCAGACCCTGGAGCAGGCTGTGCACAGCGTTACCGGCCTGCCCGCTGAGATGAGCGGCATTGCGGGCATCGGCTGCCTGAAAGAAGGGGCTCATGCAGATATCTGCGTCTTTGACTATGCCGCTTTGGGAGCCGACAGCGATTATCTCCATCCCTTCCGGAAGAACCGGGGCCTTTCCTATGTGGTGGTCAACGGCAAAGTGGCTGTGGAGAACGGAGAATACAACGGCGTGAAAAATGGCCGGGTGCTGAAAAAAGCCCCGAAAGCATAAAAAGGAGAGGAAAGATGAAAAATCCGTATCGTTGGGACAATCTCACAAGTCCCCAGATCAAAAAACTGTCGGAAGAAGGGGCGATCGTGCTGGTGCCGGTGGGTTCCACCGAGCAGCATGGCCCCCATCTGCCGGTGGGCACCGATGCACTGATGGCTACATCCATGAGTGAAAAACTGGCCGCCGCTTTGGGTGAAAAAGGGGTGCCCTGTGTGGTGGCTCCCACCATTGCCGTGGCCAATTCCACCCATCATATGAGCTTTGCCGGCTCCCTTACCTTGCGGCCCGAGACTTACCTGGCCCTTTTGCGGGACTACTGCCATAGCATCGCCTCCCATGGCTTCCGCAAGATCCTGCTGGTCAACGGTCACGGAGGGAATATCGCCCCCACCAACACAGCCCTGATCTCTATCAATGAAGAGCTGGGCTTCCCGGTGTATTTCACCGGCTACTGGCAGGCCAGCGGCCAGGCGGAGCGGGAGATTCTGGAGACCCAGAAGGGCATGATCCACGCCTGTGAGGAAGAAACCTCCCTGGTGCTGGCGCTGGACGACAGCCTGGTGGACCCCATCTACAAAGAGACCAAGGGCAACCCGGGCCACGGCTCCCCCATGCTGGATGAAGGAGTGTGGGAGACCTTCCACCGGATGGAGGCCCATACGGAAAACGGTGTCATGGGCAACTCCTATGCCGCCACAAAGGAAAAAGGGGAAGCACTCACAAAAAGAATGGTAGAGGATCTGGCGGAAAAACTGGCTGACCCCTCCATTTGGGAACAGAAGGTCTGATAGGCCATCACAGCTCCATCCCGCCCTGGGGAAGGCCGATGGCCGGGCGGGAGGAGCTCGGGGAGTGAAGAGGGAATGAAAGAGAAAAAGTGCCCGTTTTTTTATGGCTGGCTGGTGGTCATCGCCTGTTTCCTGGTGATGGGTGTGTCAGTGGGTGTGGTTAACAACAGCAACGGGGTTTATGTCAAGCCGGTGTGCGCCGATATGGGCTTTTCCCGGGGAGCCATGGCCATGAATAATACCATCATCGCCGCTTGTCAGATGGCGGTGGCCTTCCTGGCCGGGCGGATCTATGGCCGTTTTGAGCTGAAGGCTGTCATGCGTGTCAGCGGTCTTGTGATGGGATTGGGATACATGGCCTATTCCCAGGCTCAGAATCTGTGGATGTTCTATGGCATCTCCTTGGTGGTGGGGTTGGCCCAAGGGCTTTTGGTGGCCGTTTCGGTATCCATGCTCATCACCAACTGGTTTCATGCCCGCCGGGGTACCGCCATGGGCATTGCCTCCATGGGAAGCGGTGTGGGCGGCATGATCTGCAATCCCTTGGCTGCACAGCTCATCGGCACGGTGGGCTGGCGGCAGACCTATCTGATTTTAGGGGCGGGGATGCTTCTTTTCGTGGTGCCTGCCTGCTTTTTCATCATCCGCACCCGACCTGCGGATGTGGGTCTCAGCCCTTATGGTGAGAGCCCGGAGGAAAACCATCCCGTGGAGGAAGAGGGGCTGACGGCCCGCAGCGCCCGTAAGACGGCCCAGTATTGGGCTTTGAGCATTTTCGGCCTGATCAACGGCATGAGCGCGGTGGCACTGGTACACAATGTGACCCCTCACCTCAGCGATGTGGGATTTTCGCCCCTCACCGCCTCGGCGGTGGCTTCGGTGAGCATGGGCTTTCTGGCCTTCGGCAAGGCGCTGGTGGGGTATCTCTATGACAAACTGGGACCCCAGCGGGCTTCTTTCCTCTCCAATGGCTCTATGGTGCTGGGATTTGTGGGGATGCTTCTGGTGCCCTTCCGCCCGGCCATCGGCCTGATCGTGCTGGGGTGCGGCGTAGGCGGAGCCTTCGGCGCTGTGGCTACCCCCATCCTCACCGAGATCATGTTCGGCCGGAAGGAATTCGGCGCCATTGTGGGGGCTATCACCGCCTTCGGCAACATCGGAGCTATGGTGGGGCCGGTGGCTGTGAGCAGTGTGTATGATATGACGGGCAGCTATAAGCCCGCTTTGTTCGGGGTGATGGTGCTGATGATGGGAGCACTGGTGGGATACCAGTGGATTCTCCGCCGGCCGGCGCCCCGGGAGAAAGTTCCTGCTTTGGCAGGGGAAAAGAAAGAAGGAGGAATGTAAAGTGATCCGGGATCTGGTGAGAAAAAGCCGCAGCTGGCGGGGCTATGACGAAAGCCGGAAAGTCAGCCGGGAAGAACTGGTGGAAATGGTGGAATGTGCCCGGCTGTGTCCTTCCAGTGTGAATATGCAGCCGCTGAAATACTACCTGGCCTGGGAAGAGGAGCAGGTGAAGAAGATCCAGCCCTTGACCAAGTGGGCCAGGGCGTTGCAGCCCATGGAATTGCCCCACAAGGGCCACTGCCCCACTGCCTTTATCGTGATTTGCCAGGATACCGCTTTGCAGCCTTCCATTCCCCGGTTCCAGAAGGACATCGGCATCGTAGCCCAGACCATGCTGCTGGCCGCCACCGAAATGGGCCTGGGCGGCTGCATGATCGGCAATTATGACGCAGGCCAGGTGCGGGAGGCGTTGGAGCTGCCGGAACACTTGATGCCGGTGCTGATTGTGGCCATCGGCAAGCCTGATGAGACCATCGTCCTCACCGATGTGAAGGAGGACGGGGACATCAACTACTATCGGGACGAAAACGATGTGCACTATGTGCCCAAACGCTCTCTGGAAGATCTGATCATCAATAAATAAGCAAAAGGCCGCCGGGCAATTCCCGGCGGCCTTTTGCTTACTCTTCTTCAATCAGTTTTTTGATATAAAGGGCGGCTTCTTCGATGTACTGGCTCAAAGGGGCATCGTTTACACCGCACACATGGATGCCCGATTTGTGATTGGGAATGAGCACCCGTTGACCAGGGCTTTGTCCCACAGCGGCAGCCATGGGAGCGGAGACCTCCCCCAGCATGGCCCCGGCCATCAGAATGCCGATGGGGCCCGCTACCACATGGGCCCGGCCGCAGCACTGGACGATGGCATTTTCTCCGGTGGCCCCGTCATCGGCTCCGGCCCGGAGCAT
>JAHZHY010000251.1 GCA_019420045.1 Clostridiales bacterium | reverse complement strand
AGCGGCGGCGTCAGCTTCCGATATGATCGTTATTTCGGCCTTGTGCCGAAATAACACGCCGCCAATGGCCCAGGAGGGGCCCAGCGGCTTTCGCCGCTGGGAAGAAACCTGGGGCAACACCCGCCGCAGCGGGTGTTCTGGCCCCTGTGAGGTGATTTTTTGAATTTAGAGCATTATAACTCCTATTTGGAGGTGGACTTGGGCAAGATACGCCGGAATGTGGAGCGCATCCAGCGTCATATCGGCCCGGGGCGTGGCATGATCCCGGTGGTCAAGGGCAACGCCTATGGCCTGGGCACTGTGGAAGTGGCCAGACTGATGCACGATATGGGGATGCCTCTTCTGGCCAACGCCCACATTGCCGAATCCATCCAGATCCGTGAGGCCGGAATCCCGGTGGATCTGATGATCCTGGGGGCTTTGCCGCCCCATGCCGTCCCCTATGCCGCTCAGTACGGCCTCCAGATGACAGTGTTCAACAAAGAAGGGGTGGACCTGTTCAGCCGGGCCTGCCGGGATGCCGGTCACACCGGTCAGGTACATATCAAGATCGAAACCGGTCTGGGACGCATCGGCGTCAAGCCTGGCGCTGATCTGGAACGATTGCTGGATCATATCGCCCAGGTGGGAAACCTGGAAGTGGTGGGCGTTTTTACCCACTATGCCACCGCCGGAGAGCGGGAGAGCCAGTACGCCAAGGAGCAGTTTGCCATCTTCCAGAAGGGGCTTTCCCAGGTGCAGGCCAGGGGAATCCAGCCCCAGTACATCCACACCGCCAACACCGGCGCCACCATCTGGTTTGAAGAGAGCTACTGCACCCATGTGCGCTGCGGCAGCCTGTATCTGGGTTACAGCAACATCCAGAACCACGAAAACCCCCTGGGGGTGGAGGAACCGGCCACCTGGCGGGCCTTCATCACCAACATCAAGGATCTTCAGCCGGGGGAGAGCGTGGGCTATAACCGCCACTTCATCGCCGACAAAAAAACCACCGTGGCTACGGTGGATGTGGGTTACAGCGCCGGTCTCAACCGCAATCTGGCCATGACCTATGGCCCGGTGCTGGTGCATGGGCAGAGAACCCGGTATCTGGGTGTGTGCATGGATCAGTGCTTCGTGGACATCACCGGCATCCCCTGCCAGCTCTATGACGAAGTCACCCTGCTGGGCTGGGACGAGGGAGAGCTGCTTTCCCTGTTCCAGCTGGCCGACCATGTGCAGCAGAATGTACACAGTCTGCTGGCTTCCATCAACCCCAATATTGTGCTGCGGGTCTACCGCAGATAAGGAAGG
>JAHZHY010000025.1 GCA_019420045.1 Clostridiales bacterium | reverse complement strand
AAAAGCCGCGACCTGTGCGTGGCTTTTTGCACTTCTCAAGGGGCCAGTGTACGCCGAAGGCGTGCATGCAGACCCTTGCAAAAACTCAAAAAAGTGGCCGAAGCCACTTTTTTGACACGGTAAGGAGAGGGATTTCCCTCTCCTTTTTATTTAGGGTTGCTGCTCGATGAAATGCTGGGGATACCGCTCCCAATAACCGGAATAGGTGGGACAGCCAGGGGACAGATCCAGCTGATACATCCGGAAAGTGACAAGGATGTTTTTGGGCTGCCACAGTTCTTCATAGGAATAACGATAGGTCATGCCCAGCTTTTCCATTACCCGGCCGCTGGCCGGGTTTTTCCTGTCGTGGGTGGCAGTGAGAAAAGGCAGACCCATTTGCCGGGCCACCGGAAGCAAGGCCCTGGCCGCTTCGGCGGCATATCCTTTTCCCCAGTGCTCCCGGGCCAGTCCATAGCCCAGGTCGTGGCTTTCTCCCGGGCTGATCTGTATATAACCGATGAGCTGGCCGCTTTCTGCCAGGCAAATGGCATAGCGGCAGGCCCCCGTCTGCTGGGTGGGAAGCCATTGCTCCTTCAAAAACGCCTGAGTCTCAGCGAGGGTTTCCACCGGATACCAGGGCAGAAAGGTGTTGACCACCGGATCGGAAAAAATCCGGAAAGCCTGGGGAGCGTCATCCAAGGAAAAAGGGCGCAGCAGAAGCCGGCGGGTTTGCAGCGGGGTAGTCATATCCATCATTGTATTCTTCCTTTCCACAGCAAAGTGACGGAAAAGAGGGCCACCAGCCCTTCGGTGACGGGAAAAGTGAGCCAGACTCCGGTGAGGTCCCACAGAC
Source organism: Clostridiales bacterium (assembly GCA_019420045.1). Taxonomy (GTDB): domain Bacteria; phylum Bacillota; class Clostridia; order Oscillospirales; family Butyricicoccaceae; genus Pseudobutyricicoccus. The sequence continues at coordinate 7,044 of JAHZHY010000025.1, read as the reverse complement.
TGGAGAGCAAAAAGGCCATAGGCACGATAAGTACAAGTCCCCGGGACAGGGAGATCACATGGGCCGGCATAGCCCGCTGGGTGGCGGCAAAATAGGTGACGGCTACCGTGTTGATGCCCACAAAAGCCAGGGCGATAAAATAGAGCCGCAGCCCAAAGGAGGCCATTTGCTGCAAAAGAGCATTCCCTTCGCTGTTGAACACCGCGGTAAGAGGCTGGGCGCCCAGGGTGAGCACCGCTTCCATCAGCAAGGCGGCTGCAAGGGACCAAATTAGCCCCAGGAAAAGAACATGACGCAGGTTTTCCTTGTCCTGTGCGCCATAGGCCCGGCTGAGAATGGGCTGCATTCCCTGGGAAAGGCCGGTAAGCACAGCCACCGCCACCAGGGACAGATTAGCCACCACCCCATAGGCCGCCACCGCCACATCCCCCTGGAGAGACAGGAGGATGGTGTTGAACACGGCGATGACCACTCCGGAAGAAATTTCAGGAACCAGGGAAGGAATGCCCAGCAAAACCATTTGCAAAAGCGGGGCCCGCTTTCCTTCCCGCCAGCAAAAGCGGAAGCCGCTCTTTTTGCTCAGCCAGTGGGGGGACAGAATGGCGATGCCGATCAAAGGGGCCGCGCCGGTGGCCAGAGCAGCGCCGAACATCCCCAGGCCACAGGGAAAAATGAAGATGTAATCCAAAACAATGTTGGACAGGCTCCCGCCCAGCATGGCGGCCATAGCCCGGCGGATCGCCGTCATTGCGCACAAAACAGGTAAAGACATCGTTGAGCATAAAGGCCGGGGCAAAGACCATGAGCACCCGGAGATAGGAGCTGCTCATTTCCAGCACTTTCCCCTGGGCGCCCAAAGCCTGGGCCAAGGGCCGGGCAAACATGAGGCCGGTGAGGGAAAAAAGCACCCCCAGAAAAAGGGCCAGGCACAATGCCTGGGTAAAAGCACCGTCGCCGCTTTGCCGGTCCCCCTGTCCCCTGCCAATGGAATAGCGGATGCCGCCGCCCATGCCCAGCATCAGCCCCAGACCGTGGATCAGGCTGTAAACCGGCAAAGCCAGGTTGAGGGCGGCCAGTCCCTGGGCCCCGGTGGCCCGGGAAATGAAGAAGGTGTCCGCCAGGATATAACAGGAGATTCCCAGCATCCCCAGCATATTCAGGCTGGCATACTGGGCAAACTCCTTCCCTGCACTGTGTTTGTCCATAGATTTCCCTCCATCGTTTGCAAAAAAAGGACGCCAGAGCCTTCCATCTTCAACGGCCTACGATGGAAAGTCTGGCGGCCATAGCCCCCATCCGGCGATGGAGGCCTGCCTTTTGTTTCATTGTGTTTTGAGTATACAAAAAGGGAGAAATTTTGTCAACACCCGGCTTAATCGTATTCCACCCGCTTGCCCAGCAAAATAAAGTAACCCACCGTGCAGCAGGAAGAAATGAGCATCATGGCGGCAAAGGCCGGGCTGTAAGAGCCGAAATAGTCGTAGACCGAACCGATCATCACCGGCGTGAACACACCGGCCAGGTTGTTGCAGGCGGTGACCAGGCCCAGAATGGCGCTGTAATTTTTCCGGCCGTAGATGCTCTGCACGATGATGGGATTGGCCACCGAGCCGAAGGCGTTGCCCAGGGAGAAGCCCACCACAATGGCGGCGATCATCACAGGGAAGCGGCAAAAAAAGGCACCCGTCACGCCCAGCACGGTGCAGCAGTTGGCCAGGAGCGTGGCACGGCGGGCTCCCAGCTTGTCATAGAGCCAACCCAGGAACATCTTGCCGCAGGCCAGGCCGCCCAGCATGACGGCGGAGATATTGGCGGCGGTTTGCAGGCTGTATCCTTCGTCCGACAGGTGCGGGGTTACATTCTGGTTGAGAGCACACAGGCTGATATTGCCCAAAGCGGTGACCAGGCACAGAGCCCAGAAACGGCCGGTGTGCACTACCTCTTCCACCGTCATGCCCCGGTCGTCAAAGGAAGCGGCATTTCCGCTCTCCTTCTCCTGGCCATAGGGCAAAAGGCCCAGGTCAGAAGGCCTTGTGCGCACCACCAGCCAGCATACCGGCACCAGGATGCAGAAGGCGATGATGCCAAGCACCCGATAGGTCTGACGCCAACCCACTGTGGTGATCAACTGACCGGCCAGGGCGTTGAAAAGCATCCCGCCGATGCCGCTGCCCATAAAGGCCACCCCGATGGCAAAGCCCCGTCTTTCCCGGAACCAGTTGCCGATGAGGATGGAAAGGGGCATGGCGGCAATGCCGCCCATGGCAAAGCCCAGTACCACCGACAAAGCGTAATACATGGGCAGAGACTGGACGAAGGAATAGGAAAAATAGCTCACCGCCAGGGCGATGGAGCTGATGCGCATGATGTTGCGCACATCAAAGCGGACAAAGATCTTTCCGCCGAACAGAGCCACGATCATCTGACAGGCCGACAGAATGGTCATGTTGACCCCCATGGCCCCACGGGAAAAACCCATATCGTCGCACACCGGCTTGATGTAAAGCCCGGAACAGTTGTTGACGATGCCGATGGAACAGAACATCACCAGAAATCCGGCGGCCACGATGTACCAGCCGTAAAAGATACGGCCTTTTTTCATCCCCATTTCCCTCATCCCTCTTCAGAAATCTTTACATTTATTATATACCTTTCCCCCATGAGTGCATAGCGGAGAAGAAAAAATCGTCTGTTTCCACAGTTTCCCCCTTCTTTGGAGTAAAGTGTAACTGGACACTTTTACCGGCTTTTCGGGAAATTTACAAAACCTGCCCTTTCTCCAGGGGATTTCTATGATACAATAACCCTGGACACCCTGACCTTCGGGGCCAAAGGAGGTTTTTTACTTGAAACTCACATTTGAACAGATCCGTGAAAATAAAGAAGTGCAGACCTATCTACAGATGGGAAACGACGCCTTGGGCGTCATCGGTTTTACCGAGCACGGCTTTGCCCACGCGGGCATCTGTGCTGCCACCGCCGCCCAGATCCTCATGCAGATGGGTTATGATGAGCACACCATTACCCTGGCCCGTATCGCCGGGTATCTCCACGACATCGGCAACTGCGTCAACCGGGCTTCCCATGCCCAGACCGGCGCCATCATGGCCTTTCAGATCCTCAATCGGCTGGAGATGGACCCTGAGGACATCGCCCAGGTGATCTGCGCCATCGGCAACCACGATGAGGGTACCGGCACCGCTGTCACTCCGGTGTCTGCTGCTTTGATCCTGGCGGACAAAAGCGATGTGCGCCGCTCCCGGGTGCGGGCCGTGCGCACCGTGGCCACCGATATTCATGACCGGGTCAATTATGCAGTGTATACATCCGGTCTTTCCATCAGTCCTGACCGAAAGACCATTACCCTGTCTTTGAAAATCGACACCGGCATCAGTGCGGTGATGGATTATTTTGAAATTTTCCTCACCCGGATGCTCATGTGCCGCAAGGCCGCCGAATTCCTGGGGCTTCAGTTCCAGCTGCAAATCAACGATACCCAGCTGCTTTAATATTGAATACAAACAGAGAAATAGGAGAAAGATATGACAAAGCGTATATTTGATGATGCCCCCCTGCAAGGGGGACTTTTGGCCCATGTGCAGCAGTGCCGCCCCCAGGGAAAAGAATTCTGCCTGATTCTGGATCAGACCATCTTCTTTCCCCGGGGAGGCGGTCAGAAGTGCGATGAAGGCACCATCGGGGGCATCCCGGTGCTGGATGTGTACGAAGAAGAGGGAGAGATCCGCCATATTCTCCCCAAGGCCCCGGAGGGAGATGAGGTGCTTTGCCGCATCGATCTCTCTACCCGCCTGTCCCATATGCAGCACCACACCGCCCAGCATCTGATCTCGGCCGCCGCCTGGCAGCTGTTTCAGAATCCCACCATCATCGCCCGCATGGAGGACCCTTGGGGCCATATCGAATTTCAGCGGCCCATGGAAGATGAAGAGCTTCTGGCCCTGTTGCGCCGGGTGGAGGAAATCGTAAAGGCCGATCTGTCCATCTTCTGCCGGTACTATACTCCGGAGCAGGCCGCCCAGATGGATGTGCGGGGCAAGATCACTCCCCATGAGCGCATCCGCTTGGTGGAGGTGGAGGGCTTTGACCGCAATGCCTGCGGCGGCACTCACTGCCCTTCCAGCGGCCTTGTGGGACCAGTGCGGTTTGTGGGCAGCAAAATGGTGCGGGGAGCCTACCGGCTCTATTTTGCCGCAGGGCAGCGGGCCCATGACTTTGCTTTGGAGCAGGATCTGCGCACCCTGCGCCTGGGAAAATACACCGATGAGGAAAGTCCGGAGGAATGCGAAAAGCGCATCGCCGACATTCTGCACCGTCTGCCTGTGGTGGAAGAAACCGTCCAGAAGCTGAGGCGGCAGCTTGTGGAGCAGACGGCGGAAAATCTTTTCCGTAAGACATCGGAGCAGGAAGCATTCCCGGCTGTGATTCAGTTGCTGGAGGGCTGGGATAAAAAGGACGGCAAAGCGCTGTGCGATGATCTCTTGCACCGGGGCGTCCGTTTTGTGGCCTTGGGCTTTGCAGAGGGTGAGAGCCTGGGGGTCATTGCCGCCCAAAAGAAGGGCAAAAAGATGATGCCGCTGGGCAAGGCTTTGAAGGAGTTCTTCCCCACCCATGAGGGCAAAGGCGGCGGAAGCGATGCTCTGGGACAGGGCACCGTTCCTCTTTCCGCCTGGGAGGATTTTGCCGCTTTGTGCGCCCCCTTCCTCCAGGGAGAAGGGGCGGAATAAAGGCCCATTGTCCCATGGCACGATCCGTGCTACAATGGTGACATTCATCAATGGGAGGACATTATGGACATCATTTGCTATGATTTTGACAACACCGTTTACCGGGGCGACAGCAGCACCCACTTTACCTTCTGGTGCCTGGGGCATTTCCCCAGGACCTGGCTGCATCTGCCTGCTATTGTTTTCTGGGGCGCTTTGTTTGGCCTGCGGATCTGCACCAAGACCCGGTTCAAATCCCATCTTTTTGGATATCTCCGCTATGTGAAGGATGTGGACAAGGCGGTGGCCGACTTCTGGAAGGGCCATCGGAAAAACCTGAAAGGCTGGTATCTCCCAAAGGACCACAGCCGGGATGTGATCATCTCGGCATCGCCGGAATTCCTCCTGGCGCCGGTGTTTGAGAGCCTGCCGGTGCAGAAGCTGATGGGCACTCCTATGGACAAGCACACCGGTGTCATCCACGGGGAAAACTGCTGGGGGCCGGAGAAAGTGCGGCGCCTGCGGGAATATGCCCCGGATTTTCATATGTTGGAGTTTTACTCCGATTCCCGGTCGGATACACCTCTGGCCCAGGTGTCGGACAAAGCCTTTTTGGTCAAGGGAGACCAGATTCTCCCCTGGTAAGCATATTCCTTTTATTCAGTGAGAAAGAGGTGGCAGAAAATTATGTATGATCGGATCATCTTCGGCGGCCAAGTGATCGACGGCACAGGCAACCCGCCTTTCCGGGCCGATGTGGCGGTGAAGGACGGAAAAATCGCCTTTGTGGGCCTTCTTCCCCCGGAAGCCCAGGCCCAGGAGGTGCTGGATGCCCAGGGCCATTATGTGACCCCTGGCTTTATCGATGCCCATTCCCATGCTGATGTGACGGTGTTCGGTAACCCTCAAAGCCACAACAAGGCGGGCCAGGGCATCACCACCGATATCAGCGGCCATTGCGGCACATCCAATGCCCCCAAAGACCCGGCCAGTCTGCGGCATGAGGAAGAAAAGCTGGGGCTGTCCGCTGGCTCCATGAACTATGGACAGACCATCGCCCATTTGGAAGAGATGAAGCTGGGAGTGAACATGGCCCAGTATGTGGGCCACGGCTCCATCCGCGCCATCGTCTGCCAGGGTGAAAACCAGAACCGGCCTTTGACAAAGAAAGAGCTGGATCACATGGAGGGACTGCTGAAAGAGGCCATGGAGGAGGGGGCCATGGGCGTCAGCTTTGGCCTGATCTATCCCCCGGGAAGCTATGCCGATCTGGATGAGCTGGTGGCAGCGGCCAAGGTGGCCGCCCGGTATGACCGGTCTTTCAGCGTCCATATGCGCTCGGAGTCCCTGCGCCTGGTGGAGTCGGTGGAGGATATGATCGAAGTGGCCCGCAGAGCAGAGTGCCGGGCTCTCCTTTCCCATCACAAGGCCAAAGGCCGGGCAAACTGGGACAAGACTACCCTCACCCTGCCCCTCATCGAGCGGGCCAACCGGGAAGGGCTGGAAGTGGAGCTGGATCAGTACCCCTATACCGCCAGCGCCACCTACCTGGGGGTCTATATCCCTCAGAAATTCCAGGCCCAGGGCCGTGCACACACCCTGGAACTGCTGCGGGATAAAAATGCCCGTCAGGAGATCCGGAAGGCCATGGAGCAGGTCAATCCTCTGGAAGAGAGCAATTTCCAGAATGCCGGATTTGCCGGCACACTGATTTCCCGTAGCCCCAACCATCCTGAGGTGGAAGGGCTGACGGTGGCGGAACTGGCGGAAAAATGGGGCAAAGATCCCTTTGATGCCGCCTTCGACCTGCTGCTGGAGGACAACTTCGACACCGACGGCATCTATTTCATGATGAGTGAAAAGGATGTGATCCGGGTGCTCCAATACCGCCGCACCATGGTGGGCACCGACGGCGGCGGGGTCATGCCGGGACAGATCACCCATCCCCGCATCGTGGGCAGTTTCCCACAGATCCTGGGCCGGTATGTGCGGGATCTGGGCGTGCTGGAAGTGGAAGAGGCCATCCGACGCATGACTTCCCTGCCTGCGCAGTTTTTCCGCCTGAAAAACAAGGGCCTGCTGCGGGAGGGCTTTGACGCCGACCTGGTGGTCTTTGATCCCTTTACCATCGGCTGTCCCAGCGATTATCATACCACTGTGCCCAACCAGGGGCTGAAAGCGGTGTACATCGCCGGACAGAAAGTGGTGGAAGACAATATCTACAATGGAACCTGCGTCGGTCAGGTCATCCGGGCCGGACGGTAACAGAGCAAGAAAGAGGGTGCTTTCTCAAAGAAAGCACCCTCTTTGAGCGTGTCGA
>JAHZHY010000250.1:5835-12630 GCA_019420045.1 Clostridiales bacterium | reverse complement strand
CCCTTCCAGGCGGCGGGAGAGCAGATAGACCTGCCCATGGCCCTGTAAGCGCAGGAGAAAATAGATGCGGTGGGGCACGATGGCCTCCACCCGGGTGATTTTCCGGGCTCCCAGAGGGATGGAGGGATTCTGGGCCAGGGAAGAAAGGATGCGCTGGGTCGTTCGTGCGCCCTGGAAAAAGCCCGGCACTTTGCCCGATGCAAACGCCCGGGCGTCAAAGACATACAGTTCCCCCTGAAAGTCCTCAAAGAACAGAGTGCATTCCATGGCGCTTTTCCGCCCCAGGTTCAGGGCAAGCACACCCATGAGAAGGGCGGTTCCCAGGCAGAGAAACAAAGAGGGGAGGGCTTTTTTCGTTCCCAGAGGCATCAGCACCATGGCCCCGCCTACGGAAAAAAGCAGCCCCAGAAGCAGGATTCCGCCTATGCCTCCCAGCAGGAAGCGGATGTAATGTCCCTTTTTTCCCAGGTGGGGGCTGGCCCACATCTGCCGTTTTTCCATCCCTGCTTCTCCCCTTTGCCCGGTGTTTTTTTCTTATCATACCCGAAATAGGGCCCAAAGGCAATGGGATCAGTCTTCCAGTGCCCGGCGCAGCTTGAGCAGGGCCTTTTTTTCCAGGCGGGACACATAGGAGCGGGAAATGCCGCATTTTTCGGCCACCTCCCGCTGAGGCAGGGGCTGGGTGTCATACAGGCCGTAGCGCATGACGATGATCTGCTTTTCCCGGCTTTCCAGCACCTGCTCCACCTTTTCCAGCAGCTGACGCTGCCTCTCGTCCTGTTCCAGTTTTTCCATCATGTCCTCATCGCAGCGGATCACATCCACCAAAGAGAGCACATTGCCGTCTTTGTCGCTGTCGATGGGCTCGGAGAGGGATACTTCGCAGCTTTGCTTTTTCCGGGAGCGGAAATGCATCAGGATCTCGTTTTCGATGCACCGGGAAGCATAGGTGGCCAGGCGGGCTCCTTTGCTGGCATCAAAGGAGGAGATGGCCTTGATCAGTCCGATGGTGCCGATGGAGATCAGATCGTCCTGTTCCTCCCGGGCCGCATAGTATTTTTTAATCACATGGGCCACAAGACGCAGGTTGTGCTCGATCAGGGTGTTCCGGGCCTTCACATCCCCCTGGGCCCATTTTTCCAGAGCCTCCCGCTCTTCGGCGGCGGTGAGGGGCCGGGGGAAGGAGCCGGCGGCGGGGGATACCCGCAGCATCAGATAAAGGGAATTGACAAACAAAAAGGCGGCGGCTTCACTGAGCATAGCAAACATTCCTCCCAACAAGTTCCGTAGTAGCAGGATATTCCCCCGGGTCTTGTCTGTTGCAAGTCCAGGGGAAAACCTTCCATAAAGGAGGAAAGGGCGGCGGTTGACAAGGAAAAAAGGGCATGCTAACATATATTTATACATCGGAGGGCAAGCCCCGAAACAAAGGGATGGCCGGATAAGATGGCGGGAGAGTTCCCGTTTTCTTATCCGGCTTTTTTGATATCAGGAGCGCTTGCAGGGAAGGAGAAGAAAGAATGAAAGAACACAGCCTGACAAAAGGGAGCATTTTCCGCTCCCTGCTCACCTTTGCCGTGCCGGTCTTTCTGGCCCTGTTTCTCCAGGCCATGTACGGCGCCGCCGATCTGATCATTGTGGGTCAGTTTGCAGGCACCGGGGATCAGTCCGGCGTGGCCTCGGGAAGCCAGCTGTTCAACACCGCCACTATGCTGGTGGTGGGGCTGACCATGGGCGTGACGGTGTTTGTGGCCCGGTGCATGGGAGCCGGGGAAAAGGAGAAGGCCGCCCGGGGCGTGGGCACCAGCATTGTGCTTTTTGCTCTGGTGGCTCTTGTGGGCACAGCGGTGATGGTGCCCGGCAGTGAGGTGCTCACTCGCCTGGTCCATGCCCCCCAGGAGGCCTTCGGCCCCACCCAGGATTATATCCGGGTGTGCGGCATCGGCATGGTGTTCATCGTTTTCTATAATGTATTGGGAGCCATTTTCCGGGGACTGGGGGATTCCAGACCGCCGCTGTTCACCGTGGCAGTGGCCTGCCTGTTCAACATTGCGGGAGACCTGTTCCTGGTGGCCGGGCTGGGGATGGGGGCCAAGGGCGCCGCCATCGCTACCGTAGCGGCCCAGGCCCTCAGCGTGCTCATTTCTCTTGCGGTCATCTGGAAGCGGGGCCTGCCTTTTGCCTTTTCCCTTTCTCATGTGCGCTTTTTCAAAGATTGCCTGCTTCCCATCCTGAAAGTGGGTATTCCCATCGCTTTGCAGGATGTGCTGGTGCATTTTTCCTTCCTCTTCATCCAGATCGTGGTCAACGGCATGGGCGTGGTGGAATCGGCGGCAGTGGGCGTGGCCGAAAAGGTCTGCGTCTTTCTCATGCTCACGGCCTCGGCCTTCATGCAGTCGATCTCCGCCTTTGTGGCCCAGAACAACGGGGCAGGATTGCAGGACCGCAGCCGCAAGGCCCTTTCCTACGGCATCCGCATGGCCCTTTTCTCCGGGGCTGTGATGGGGGCTTTGGCCCTCTTCTTCGGCGACGGGCTGGCTGCGCTCTTTTCCCGGGAGACAGGGGTCATATTGGCCGCCCACTCCTACCTGAAAGCCTACGCCATCGACTGTCTGCTCACCGCCATCCTCTTCTGCTTTGTGGGCTTTTTCAACGGCTGCGGCAAAACGGTGTTCGTCATGCTCCAAGGTGTCATCGGCGCGTTCTGTGTGCGTATCCCGGTGGTTTATCTCATGAGCGCCCTCCCAGGGGCCACTCTGTTCCATGTGGGGCTGGGAACCCCCGCCTCTTCCCTGGTGCAGATCGCCCTGTGCCTGCTCTATTACCGGCATCTGGGGAAAAAAGGCCGGCTGTTCTGAGTTCTTACGGGCCTTTTCCCATGGCTCCCGCTGGGAAGGCTCCGGTCCATGCTATCAGTATACTCCCTCCCAGGCGTGTTTTTCGTCCTGGGAGATTTTTTTGCCAGCCTGAAAAAAGAAGAAAGAAAAGGAATGGACAGGGGGTGGGTGCAAAGCCCTTTTCCCGCCCTCGTCTTTTTCTTTTTCTTCACCCTCACCCTCTCTTTTTTCTTCGTCTTTGTTTTTGTCTTCGTTTTTGTTTTTGCCTTTGCCTTTTCCTTTTCTTTGGCTTTTTTCGGTTTTAAAAAAACCCACTCGCTTTTTTCGGTTTCGGAAAAAACCATTTGCTTTTTCTTTGCGTCCAAGAAGTTTTGCAGAAAAAATCCCACAGAGGGCCTCTTTCGTGATACAATGTGGACAGAAAAGGCCCCGGCCTAGGGAAAGGAGTTTTTCAGTTGAACAAAGGCACCATGGAGGGCATCCGCCCTCTGGAACAGTGGATTGAAAAGATGATGGCCCATTATGAGGCTGCCGGTCTGGCAGTGGCGGTCGTCGACAAAAATGTGACCTTGTATCAGAAATTTTTTGGCTTCCGGGATGCGGAAAATCAGACGCCCATTGACGAAAATACGATTTTTGGCCTGGCGTCGGTTTCCAAGTCCTTTACGGCCCTGAGCATCATGCAGCTGGCGGAGAAGGGAGTCATCGACCTTGGGGGGCCGGTGAGCCGGTATCTGCCGGAGTTCCAGAACGCCCACGCCGCCCAGCCGGTGACGGTGGCCCATCTGCTCAGCCACGCCGGGGGATTTCTTCCCAAGCGGCGGATGCTGGTGGAAGAGGTGGCCCGGTCAATGGGCATCTGGCAGGACGGCAAAGCCGAGATCGGCCCCCATCCGGGCCTGGCCATGGAGGGCTGCCGCCGGGTGTGCAAGGGTTTGGACGAAGAAGAAGCCCGCACCGGTCTGCCCGGGGAATATATGAGCTACAGCAACGACAGCTACGGCCTGCTGTCTGAGATCATCCGCCGCTATGGCGGGGAAAATTCCTTCCAGGACTATCTGGAAAAGAATGTGTTCGCCCCTCTGGGGATGGATCGGGCCACCGGCCTGTTTATCGCCCCGGCTCAGGACCCCAACAGCACCAAGCTCTATTTCCACAAAGACGGCAAGCGTCAGTGGTGCCGGGATTACTATGACAACGCCTTTGTGCTCATGGGCGGCGGCGCCGTCAAGGCCAGCCTGGGCAACATGAAAAAATATGTGCAGATGTACCTCAACGAGGGCAAAGGGGAGCATGGCCGCCTGCTCAGCCCCTACGGCATCCGGGAGATGATGAAGCCCCGGCAGCATTACCGCTACGGCCAGTGGTATGGCTACGGCATGGCCATGAGTGAGCTGGAAGGAGTGCGCATGGTGGGCCATGGCGGCAGCATGACCGGCATTTCCAGCCATTTTGCCTGGTCTCCTGAGTTGGAAGCCGGTGTCATCGTGCTGTGCAACACCAGCGGCGTGCCGGTCAGCCGTGTGGCAGAGGAAGCCCTCCGCTGGGTCACTGGCGCTGCTGTGCCTGCACCCATGAAAAACTGGCAGGATGCCGCCTGGAGCGAAGAGGAAAAGAAGAGCTGCCTGGGCAAGTTTGCCTGCGCCGAGGGCAACGAGGTCACCTTCACCTGGGAAAATGGGGATCTCCATCTGACCATGGGCGGCAAGGAACGGGAGTTCATCATGGCCGGGCACGATCTGATCATCCTGCCTGGGGAGTTCTCCCAAAGCGATATCCTGCTTCTCCGGGAAGAGGGCAGAGGGGTCTGGGGCGTGCGCACCGGCGGACGCATTCTGACAAGGCAGTAAAATCCCGCCTTCTCTCAGTGTTTCGAAAAAGCGGCAGAAGCCGCTTTTTCGAGATTTTGCAAGGGTTTGCGTGCACGCCTTCGGCGCACACTGGCCCCTTGAGAAGTGCAAAAAGCCACGCACAGGTCGCGGCTTTTTGCAAATCAATAAAGGCAGGACAAACCATCTCTTTTTGCATGACAGGTTTTTGGGCAGTTTGTGACAAGGCAGTAAAATCCCGCCTTGTCTTTGGCAAAAGAGAAAGGTATAATAGTGTACAGACAACAGCGGTAAAATCACACCGATTTTTGTGAAGGAGGACGATGATCCATGGAACGGATTCAGATCGACGATTTCAGTCAGGTGAAAATGCTGTCCCAGCTGCAGGCTTCCCCCAGCGGCGAGAAGCTGGCCTTTGTGGTCACACAGGCCCAGGTGAAGGCCAACAAGTATGTGTCCCACATCCACCTGCTGGAAAATGGCAAAGTGCGCAAGCTGACCAGCGGCGGCGCAGAAAAGAGCCTGTACTGGCTGGATGAAGAGCATATCCTCTTCCCCGGCGACCGCACCGGAAAATACAAGGCCAAGGCCGACGAAGGCATCCATTACACAGTCTTCAACAAGATCTCCATCCAGGGCGGCGAAGCCGAGGAGTATTTTGCTCTGCCCTTCCCCGCTTCCAACCTGATCGTGCTGGGCGACGGCAAATTCCTGTGCATCGGCCAGTATGACAACTATGCCCTGACCACCGAAGGCCTGGAAGGGGCCGAGAAGGAAGAAATGCTCCAGAAGATCCAGGAAGAAAAGGATTACGAGATCTTCGATGAGCTGCCCTTCTGGTTCAACGGCAAGGGTATTGTCAACAAAAAGCGCGGCCGGGTCTATCTCTGCGACATCTGCAAGAACGAGCAGAAGGCCATCACCGGCCCCTATATGCAGGTCACCGGCCTGAAATACAACAAGGAGCTGGGCCTGGCTCTCTACTATGGCAGCGACTATCAGTGGATGGACGATCAGATCAGCCGCATGTTTGTGTATGATCTGAAGACCGGCGAGAGCCGTGAAATGGATCTGGGCGGCAAGTACCGGGTCCAGGCCGCCGATTTCGTGGGCGATCACATCCTCATGGCCGCCACCACCGGCGAGCGCTATGGCTCCAACGAAAACCCCATCTTCTTCAATGTGGATGTAAACACCGGCAAGATGACACAGCTTGCCGACCTGGACACCAGCCTGGGTTCCAGCGTGGGCAGCGACTGCCGCTATGGCGGCGGCGCCACCAACAAGGGCGAAAAGGACGGCTTCTACTTCCTGGAGACCGTGGGCTTCAACTCCGTCATCCGCAAGCTGGATGAAAAGGGTCAGGTCAAGACCGTTTCTCCCGATGTCCACGGCAGCGTGGATTGCTTCCAGAAGGTGGGAGATACCTTCTACTATGTGGGTATGCGCTGTAATGGCCTGCAGGAGATCTATTGCTGCAAGGAAGGCGGCGAGGAAAACTGCCTGACCTGCTTCAACAAGGAATTCCTTGAGAGCCACAGCGTGGTGGAACCCAAGTATATGCACTTCACCGACAAGGACGGTGTGGACATCGACGGCTGGATTCTGGAGCCGGTGGATTACGATCCTTCCAAGAAGTATCCTGCCATCCTCAATGTCCATGGCGGCCCCAAGGCGGTTTACGGCGAGACCTTCTTCCATGAGATGCAGTTCTGGGCCAACGAAGGCTATTTCGTCTTCTATTGCAACCCCCGCGGCGGCGACGGCAAGGGCAACGACTTTGCCAATATCCGCGGCGAGCACTATGGCGTCTGGGACTACAATGACCTGATGGAGTTCACCGACAAGGTGCTGGAGATGGTTCCCCAGATCGACCAGAAGCGTGTGGGCATGGCCGGCGGCTCCTACGGCGGCTTTATGGCCAACTGGATCGTGGGCCACACCGACCGGTTTGCAGCGGTGGCTTCTCAGCGTTCCATCTCCAACTACCTGAGCAAGTGCCTGACCACCGACATCGGCTACTACCACAACCTGTCCGCCATGATGGCCGATCCCTGGACCAACATGGACCGGATGTGGAACAACTCCCCCCTGAAGTATGCCGACAAGGCCAAGACCCCCACCTTGTT
>JAHZHY010000250.1:0-5825 GCA_019420045.1 Clostridiales bacterium | reverse complement strand
GACGCCGACGCTCTTCATCCACAGCGATGAGGACTATCGCTGCTGGATGGCCGACGCCCTCCAGATGATGACCGCTCTGCGGATGCACGGTGTGGAAACCCGTCTGTGCCTGTTCCACGGGGAGAACCATGAGCTGTCCCGTTCCGGCAAGCCCAAGCATCGTATCCGCCGCCTGCGGGAGATCACAAACTGGTTTGACCATTACATGAAGTAAGAAGGAGGGGACACTGTGGAAATTTCCACCAGACCTTTCCGAAAGGACGATCTGTCCTGCTGCCTTCTCATCGAAGAACATACCGCCCCGAAAAACCGGTATTTTGCCGATGTGGCCGATTATTTCACCACCACCCGTGGGGAGCTCACCGTGGCCCTGGCCGACGGTGAGCCCGCCGGGTTTGGCAAACTGACGGTGCTCTTTGACGGCTCGGCCTGGCTGGAACTGCTGCGGGTGGACCCCCAGTTTCAGCGCCGGGGCATGGGCATGGCCATCTACCGCCGGTATCTGGAGCAGATAAAGGACATGGGATGCCCCCGGGCGGCCATGTACACCGGGGTCAGGAATGTGGCCAGCGCCGCTTTGGCGGAAAAAAACGGCCTGCACCGGGGAAGAGAATTCAAAGGCATGACCCTGGAAGTGGCAAATGCCCCCAAGGGCAAGGCCGATGGTCTCTCTCTGGTGGCGGACAAAGACCGGGCCGCTTTTCTCCTGGAGCCCTGCCGAGGGGCTTTCGGGGATACCATGTGCTGTAATCACACCTTCTACCAGATGAATGAGGGCACCTATGGGGGCTTTGTCTCCCAGGGCTGGCTCTATGAAGGGGAAGGCTGTGTTTTGGCTCTGGGCGCCCGGTTCCAGCCGGGGCGGGCCCTGTATATCGCAGGGCTTCATGGAGACCTGGAAAAAGGCCTCGCTTATGCCATCGGGCAGGCGGAGAGCCGGGGCGTGCCCCGCATCACCACCCACTTCCCCCGGGAAGACAAGGCCATGGAGGAGTTCTATCTCTCCCAGGGCTTTGTACAGGACCCTTCCGACGATGTGGTGATGGAAGGGGAATTTTAAAAAACAAAAGAGAGCGCGGCAGCTTGCCCCTTTTTGGGGCAAGCTGCCCTGCGATAGGAGGGATTTTCTTGGAACGAATACTGGACACAGACCTGCAGGATTATAAATTTTTGTCCGGGCTCAAGCTGCTGCCCGATGACCGGGCCTTGGTGATCGCCGCCAAGGCCGATCTGGAGGACAACTGCTACCGCTCCGACCTGTATCTGGTGGACTGCAAAACCGGCGCCGCCCGGCCCCTGACCTCCCATGGGGATGTGCGCAGCTTTGCCCTCTTTGGGGACAAAAGCGTCATTTTCCCCGCCATCCGGGAAAAGAAGGATCAGAAGCGGGTGGAAAACGGAGAACTGCTCACCGTCTTTTACCAGCTGCCCCTGGACGGGGGCGAAAGCCGGGAGTGCTTCCGCCTGCCTTTGCAGGGGGCCAGCGCCCATCTGGTGCGGGAAGGGCTCTATCTGATCACCGCCGTCCACGACAACGCCCGGCCGGATTTTGAATCCCTCAAAGGGGAAAAGCGCCGCCGTGCCCTTCTGGACTACCAGGAGGAAAAGGACTACCAGGTGTGTGACGAGGCTCCCTTCTGGTTCAATGGCCGGGGCTTTACCAATAAAAAGCGCAACCGGCTGTGGCTGTACGATGTGAAGCGGAAGAAACTCCGGCCTGTGACCGAGCCCATGTTCGATACCCGGGGCTTCACTCTCTCTCCCGACGGCAAGACCCTGGCCTATGCCGGGGCACTCACCGACAAGAAGCTGAATATGCACTCCGGCCTGTATCTCTATGATCTGGAGACCGGGGAGACAAAAGAGCTGTTCGGGCCGGACCGGTTCAGCGGTTTGGGTTCGCTGGCCTTTGTGGGCGATCAGCTGATCTTCTCTGCCGAGGAGCACGGGGAGGACTGGATGCGCTTCGGGGGCACAAACCTCTATTCCATCCCCCTCACAGGTGGAGAGCCTGTGGTGGCCGTGCCGGTGGCCGAGACCGAGGACTTCGGCGGAAATCCCGGCAGCGACTGCCGCTATGGCAGCGGCATCCACATGAAAGCCTTTGAGGATGCCCTCTATTATGTCTCGGCCCGGGCCCATTACAGCGTGCTCTACCGGTGGCAGCCCGGAAAGGAGCCGGAGGTGCTCACCGGGGAAGACTACTCGGTGGACTTTTTCGACATCCGGGACGGCAAGATCTTCACCGTGGGCTTTGCCGGAAACGATCTGCAGGAAGTTTACCGCCTGGAAAAGGACGGCAGCCAGAAGAAAGTTACCGGCTTCAATAAAAACGCCCTCAAGGGCAAATATGTGGCAACACCCCAGCCCCTGACCTTTGTGAACAAAGAGGGGAACACCATCGAAGGCTGGGTGCTCCTGCCCAAGGATTACGACGAAAGCAAGACCTATCCCGCCATGCTGGATATCCACGGCGGCCCCCGGGCTACCTTCGGCACCTGCTTCTTCCACCAGATGCAGACCATGGCTTCCGACGGCTGCTTCGTCATGTTCTGCAATCCCACCGGTTCCGGCGGACGGGGAGACAAGTTTGCCGATATCGCCGGCCGCTATGGCACCATCGATTATGAGGATCTGATGCAGTTCGTGGATGTGGTGCTGGAAAAATACCCGGCCATCGACAAGGAGCGTCTGGGCGTGCTGGGCGGCTCCTACGGCGGCTTTATGTGCAACTGGATCATCGGCCACACCCACCGGTTCAAGGCGGCGGCTTCCCAGCGGTCCATCGCCAGCTGGATCACTTTGTTCGGCACCTGCGACATCGGCCTCAGCTTTGACCTGCGGGAAGTCCAGGCCACACCCTTCACCGATATGTACAAGATGTGGGATCAGTCTCCCATGAAGTTTGCCGACAAGGCCCGCACCCCCACTCTGTTCATCAACAGCACAGAGGACTACCGGTGCTGGATGCCCGAAGGCATTTCCATGTACACCGCCTTGCAGCTCAACGGCGTTCCTTCCCGGATGTGCATCTTCAAAGGGGAAAACCACGAGCTGTCCCGCTCGGGCAAACCCCGTCACCGGATGCGCCGCCTGAAGGAGATCAAGAGCTGGCTCTATCGGTATGTGGGCAACGAATAAGAAGTTTCCCTCTTGACACTTTTTCGGAAATTTGGCATAATGAAACCCGTCGAGAAAAATGAATTTCGGCGTGAGGGAGTAGTTTGCGCGGTTTCCGCGTGTCAAGTCAACACAATGGCCCCACAGGGCCTGGCTTGCCTTAAAGAACAAGACTCATGCCCGGCACCCCCCCGTTTTGGGGGGCCTTGCCGGGCGTGGGTCTTTTTTACTGCCCCGCCAAAGAAAGAGAGGAAAAACATGGGAACACTTACCCTTGTCCTGCTGGCCCTGGGGCTGGCCATGGACGCAACGGCCGTGTCGGTCTCCAACGGCATCTGCTACAAAAACGCCAAAGGAAAGGTGGCCGCCATCTATGCCGGGCTGTTCGGCCTGTTCCAGGCGGGAATGCCTGTGATCGGCTTTGTGGCCGGGCGCAGCTTCAGCGAGTTTATCTCCTTTCTGGACCACTGGATCGCTCTGATCCTGCTGGGGTTCATCGGGGGCAAAATGGTCATTGAATCCATCCGGGAGATGCGGGAAAAGGAGCAGTGCGATGTGCACCGCACCCTGGACGGGCGCACCATGGTGATGCAGGCGGTGGCCACCAGCATCGACGCTCTGGCCGTGGGCATCAGCTTTGCCGTCATGAAGGTGGATATCGCCATCGCCGCCTTGTCCATCGGCTTCATCACCTTTTTCTGCAGCTTGGCGGGCACCTGGCTGGGGAAAAAATTCGGAAGCCTGTTGGGCCGCTTTGCTGAGATCTTCGGCGGCTGCATCCTGGTGGGCATCGGTTTGAAAATCTTCATCGAGCATATGTTTTAAAAAACAAAAAATCCTCCATAGCGGAGGATTTTTTGCTATATTCTGTTATGGCACGAAGATCTGCACCCAGTAGTGCTGGTAGCCGCCTTGGGCCTGCACATAGCCGATGCCTACGCCGCCAATGCCCTCTTTCAGAATGTTTGCCCTGTGGCCGGAAGAGTTCATCCATTGGGTCATGGTATCCTGCACCGTGCTGTGGCCCGCTGCGATATTCTCACCGCCGGGGTAGTAGTCGATGCCCGTCCGCCCCAGCTCGGTCCAGTAGTTTTCTCCGTTTAAGCGGGTGTGGGAGAAGCTTTGGGTGATTTCCTGGGCACGGACCTGGGCGTAATCACACACTCTTTCGTCCAGGCGCAGAGGCGAGAGACCGGCGTTTTGCCGCTGCCGGTTGATCTCTTTCAGCATCTCCTGGCGCTTGTAGTCCAGGGCTGCGGCCTGGATGTAGGGCTCTGCATAGGTTTCCAGCCGGGTGTAAATGGCTGCGGCCTGGGCACGGTTGACAGAGCTTTCGCCTGCAAAGGTGCCATTTTCATCCATGCCGCCGATAATCCCGGAGGCATAGACCACCGACACAGCCTTCTGGTATTCCGTCGGGATGCTCTTCCAGTCGCCGATCTTGGCTGCGGCGCTTTGCAGCTCTTCTTCCGAAGGCAGGGCAATTTTCAGGTCTTCCAGGATGTTCTGCAAGATCACCGCCATATGATAGCGGGAAATGGTGGCGGTCAGATCCACTTGGGGAAGGCCTTCATACAGGCCGTGGTTCCGGGCCACCTGATCGTAGGGAGCATACCAGGGGCCATTCCCGGTGCTTCCCGCCTGACCGGCGTAGTAGCCGCGCACCAGAATGGTGATGAACTGTGCAGTGGTCAGGGAGGACTGGGGCTCAAAGAGCCGGTTGCCGTTTTTGTCTGTACCGGTGCCTTGCAGGATGCCCTTCTGGGCGGCCTGCTGGATGTCCTCATAGGCCCAGTGGCCGGAGGGCACATCGTAAAATACGGGGGAGGCCGCCTTGATGGGGGAGGCGGCGCACAAGGCCAGAACCAGCAGGGATGCCAGTTGTCGTTTCATAAAATCCTTCCTTTCTCTGTTTCTGTCCCCGTTTTCTTTTCGGGAAAAAGGGGCCAAACACAGTGTAATTCATTTCCACCAGTTTTGGCAAGAGGGGATGGTGGAAATGGGAAAAAGACGAAAAAACCTTTGGTTCTCTGTGGCGGAAGAGGACAGGTTTATGCTATACTGAAACAAACCGAAACACCCTGAAAAGGAGGAAACAAAATGAAACAGATCGCATGGATCGGCACCGGTGTTATGGGGGGCCAGCAGGCAGGCCACCTGGCCAAAAAGGGCTATACGGTGAAGGCCTATAACCGCTCCCAGGACAAGCTGGCAGCCTTGAAGGAGGAGTTCGGCCTCATTCCCTGTGAGACCATCGCCCAGGCGGTAGAAGGGGCTGATGTGGTCTTTGTCATGGTGGGTTATCCCAAGGATGTGGAAGAAGTGTTCCTGGGAGAAGGCGGCATCTTTGAAAACGCCAAGGAAGGGGCTCTGCTCATCGATATGACCACTTCCTCTCCCTCTCTGGCCCAGCGTCTTTATGAGGAAGGAAAGAAGAAGGGCCTGCGTGTGATGGATGCCCCGGTGTCCGGCGGCGATTCCGGCGCCCGCAACGGCACTCTGTCCATCATGGTGGGCGGCGACGAGAAGGACTTTGAGGAAGCCCTGCCTCTGTTTGAATGCATGGGAAAGAACATCGTCCACATGGGCCCGGCCGGCTTTGGTCAGCACACCAAGGCGGCCAACCAGATCGCTGTGGCCGGCGCCACCGCGGCCTATACCGAAGCCCTGGTCTATGCCCAGAAGGCCGGTCTGGAGCCGGAAAA
>JAHZHY010000249.1:4814-6712 GCA_019420045.1 Clostridiales bacterium | reverse complement strand
CCGTGGTGGTCACCGCCGGCGGCTGCACCGCCAAGCTGGGCATGAACGGCAAGGACCATGTGAAGAAGGGTCTGCCCGCTATCGAAGATGTGCTGGGCGGCTTCGCTGTGGTTATCAGCGCCAACGACGGCGTCAACCCCGAAATCAACCTGGATATGCTGGGCCGTCACTGCGTTGGCACTGGCTCCGCTCCCCAGAATGTTATCGGTTCCCTGGTTGCCGCTCCTCTGGCTAAGGGCGGCCTGAAGATCACCGATGTGGACAAGTTCTCCCCCGAGATGCAGAACCCCGACATCACAAAGCCCGCTGGCGCTGGCGATGTGCCTCTGGCCAACTACAAGATGATCGGCGCTCTGGCTGTGAAGAACGGCGAGCTGGACAAGAAGGAACTGGCTTCCTTCCCCGCCAAGCATGGTCTGGTGGGCTGGGCTCCCACACAGGGCCACATCCCCTCCGGCGCTCCTTACATCGGCTTTGCCCGTGAGGACATCCTGGCCGGCAAGATCAACCGTGCTATGATCATCGGTAAGGGCTCTCTGTTCCTGGGCCGTATGACCAACCTGTTTGACGGTGTTTCCTTCACCATTCAGCCCAACAGCGGCGCCCAGGCGGAGGAAGGCGTTTCCGAAGAGAAGGTCAAGGGCCTGATCGCCAAGGCTATGAAGGAATTCGCTGAGACTCTGATGGCTGACGCTGACGCCGAATAAGAGGTGTTGAAACATGTCTAAGTTTATTGAAAAGACCATTGCCAATACCTTCATGGAGATCGCCCAGGGCCTGGAGACCGGCAGCTTCGGCAAGCGCCCCAAGGTAGCTCTCACCGGTATGGGCAGTGAGCATGGCGAAGAAAACGCCATGAAGGCCGCCCTGATGGCTGCCAAAGAGGGCATCGATGTGTATTACATCGGCTCTCTGGAAGCCGAAGGCGTCATCACTGTGAAAGTGGCCGACGACGAAGAAGGCCACAAGAAGATGGAAGAAATGCTGGCCAACAAGGAAGTGGACGCTGCTGTCACCATGCACTATCCCTTCCCCATCGGTGTTTCCACCGTGGGCCGTGTGGTTACCCCTGGTAAGGGCAAGGAGATGTTCATTGCCACCACCACAGGTACCTCTTCCACCGACCGTATCGAAGGCATGATCAAAAATGCCATCTACGGCATCATCGCCGCCAAGACCTGCGGCGTGAAGGAGCCTACTGTGGGCATCCTGAATGTGGACGGCGCCCGTCAGACCGAAGGCGCTCTGAAGACCCTGGCTGAAAATGGCTATAACATCCATTTCGCCGAGTCCTCCCGTGCCGACGGCGGCTGCGTCATGCGCGGCAACGATATGCTGGTAGGCTCTCCTGACATCATGGTCACAGACTCCCTCACCGGCAATATCATGGTGAAGATGCTTTCTTCCTACACCACCGGCGGCAGCTTTGAGGCCATGGGCTATGGCTACGGCCCGGGCATCGGCGAAGGCTATGACCGTCTGGTCATGATCGTCTCCCGTGCTTCCGGCGCTCCTGTCATCGCTGGCGCTATCAAGTATGCTGCTCAGCTGGTGCGGGGCAACATCTTCAAGGTTGCGGAAGAAGAGTTTGCTGCCGCCAACAAGGCTGGCCTGAAGAAGCTGCTGGAGGAGCGGAAAGCTGCTGCCAACAAGCAGGCCGCCCCGGCGGAAGAAGTTGTGGCTCCTCCCAAGGAAGTGGTCACCGGCGCTATCGCCGGCATCGAGATCATGGACCTGGAGGATGCGGTGAATGTTCTGTGGAAGAACAAGATCTATGCCGAAAGCGGCATGGGCTGCACCGGTCCTGTAGTTCTGGTTTCCGACGCCAACCTGGAGAAGTCTATCGCCCTGCTGAAAGAAGCTGGGTATGTGCAGTAAAAATTCCTCCTTCTGAGGAT
>JAHZHY010000249.1:0-4804 GCA_019420045.1 Clostridiales bacterium | reverse complement strand
GAAAGGTCAGCCCTTTTTGTTTTGTTTTTCTTTTTGCAGCAGTTGGGAGAAGAAAGGGGGAAGGGGGCTTTCCACCTGGATGATTTCACCGGTGATGGGCTGGCGCAGGCGGATGCAGCTGGAATGGAGGACATGGCCGGGACAGGGGGGAGGCAGCTCGGTGCCGTAGAGAAAGTCTCCGGCCAAGGGATGGCCGATGTGGGCCATGTGCAGGCGGATCTGGTGGGTACGGCCGGTTTCCAGCCATAGGCGGAGCAGGGCATAGGGACCTCCTTCTTCCAGGGTTTCATAATGGGTCACCGCCGGGGCCCCTTCGGGAGAGATCACACGGCGAAGCACTCCAGGAATATCCAGAATGGGAGCATTCACTGTGCCCTCCGCAGGCCGCACAGCTCCACACACCAGGGCCTGGTACTCCCGATGAAACTCCCCGGTGTGCAGCTGCCGGGAAAGGAGATGCTGGGCGTGGGGATGCTTGGCAACAGTGAGCAGGCCGGAAGTGTTCCGGTCCAGCCGGTTGATTCCCCGAAATACAAAGGGGATTCCCCGTTTTTTTTCCATTTCATAGGCCAGGAAATTGGCCAGGCTGTCGGTGAAATGACCTTGGGAAGGATGGACCGGCACCCCGGCAGGCTTGTCCAGCACTAGCAGATCGTTGTCCTCATAGCGGATGCACAAAGGACCGGGGACGGGGAGAATGTTCTGGGAGGAGTGGTCTTCTTCCATGCGGCACAAAAGCATTTGCCCCTCCCGGACCCGCTGGTTGGTGTAGGCCGGGAGGTTATCCAGAAGGATACCTCTATTTTCTTTCATCCGCCGCACTTGGGAGGCGGAAAACCCCAGCACGCCCCGGAGCAAAGAGAGGATGGTGCGTCCTTCTTCTTCTTTTGTCACGGTATGAGAAATGTTTCGCGGCATGGAGGCCCTCCTTTGAAGTGATTTTCGGCTTGTTTGGCAGAGAGTATTATAGCACAAAAGGAAGAAAACTGTAAAAGTTTTGCTTTACAAATGGGGAAGGCCGTGGTATGATAAACAAGACAACAAAAGATGATAGAGGCGCGGTACGGATGAGTAACCGGGTGAGAAGGTATTCTGTGACCCCGGATGAAAGGCCAAACCGCCGAAACGGACGCCAGACATGGCGTTTGGTTGGGACTGGTGAGAAGATCATCAGGACTCCTGTCTTTGCGACAGAGGAGCTATCGATGTGTTTTCTTGCTGTTTGAGACTGCATCGGTAGATGCAGTCTTTTTTTGTTCCCTGCGGGCGGGAAGATCCGCAAAAAGGAAAGAGAGGAAACAAAAAGTGAGCAGTAAGAACCAAAACACCGCCGTCTCCAGTGAAGGAAGCGGCTTCCGCCGGGAGATCGGCCTTTTCGGAGGCGTGAGCATCATCGGCGGAATCATGATCGGCTCGGGTATTTTCTACCTGGGAAGTTATGTGCTGCAGCGCAGCGGCATGAGCATGGGCCTGTCCCTGATCGTCTGGATCCTGGGCGGCCTGATCTCCCTGATGGGCGGATTGTGTTATGCCGAGCTGGGCGCTTCCATGCCCAAGGCCGGCGGCAGTTATGTGTACCTCAATGAGGCCTATCATCCCGCCGTGGGCTTTATGTGCGGCTTTTCCAGTTGGCTTCTGGGCGGCGCCGGGTCCATCGCGGCCATCGCCATCGCCTTCCCCAAAGCGTTTTCCACGCTGATGCCCATCAGTGATGTGACAGTCAAGCTGGTGGCCATCGGTCTGATCATTCTGCTGACCGCCATCAACTATGTGGGCGTCAAGCAGGGCAGTATTGTGCAGAACATCTTCATGGTGGCCAAAGTGGCTCCCATCCTGCTGATTCTGGTGCTGGGCATCTTTGCCGGAAAGCAGACCCCTGATCTCAATCCCATTCCTGCATCGGCCCCCTCCATCGGCGGTATGATCGGCATGATCGCCTTCGCTATCGTGGCTTCCCTGTGGGCCTATGAAGGCTGGACCAACCTGAACATCGTCTCGGAAGAGATCCGCAACCCCAAAAAGAACC
This sequence comes from Clostridiales bacterium, assembly GCA_019420045.1. GTDB lineage: Bacteria > Bacillota > Clostridia > Oscillospirales > Butyricicoccaceae > Pseudobutyricicoccus. Next base: position 2,778 of record JAHZHY010000249.1, on the reverse strand, counting down.
TGCCCCTGGCTTTGATTATCGCCATTGTGGGCTGCACCGTGCTCTTTACTCTGTTCAATTTTGCCGTTTATCGGGTGCTCCCTATTGACCAGATTACTTCCATGATTGAAGGCGGGGACATCTATCTGGGTACCGAAGTGGCCAACACCGTGCTGGGCAGCGCCGGGCAGATCGTTGTGGTCATCGCCATGGCCACCGCCATCTTCGGCTCCCTCAACGGCTGCATCCTGGTGTTCCCCCGGCAGTATTACGCCATGGCCAAGGACGGCTATTTCTTCAAATCCTTCGCAAAGCTCCATCCCAAGCACAAGACTCCTGCGGCTTCCCTCATCGTGCAGGCCATCATCTCCATCGCTCTGGTGCTGGTGCGGGATCTGGATCAGCTGACAAACCTGGTTATTTTCTCCAGCATGCTCTTTAACACCTTGACCATCGGTGCTGTTTTCATCTTCCGCAAGAAGATGCCCGACCTGGAGCGTCCCTACAAGGCCTGGGGCTATCCGGTGACCGTGGTCATCACCCTTCTGATCTTTATCGGCCTGATGATCAATACCCTGGTGGAAGACCCTGTCACATCCATCATCGGTCTGGCCGTGCCCGCGCTGGGCTTTGTATGCTATCACTTCTTCCGCTGGTATAACAGCCGGCAGAGCGCCTGATGGGAGGTAAACAACATGAACACTGTCATTTATAACGCCAATGTATATCTGGAGCGGGAGCGTTTTGCTCAGGCTCTGCTCATCGAAGACGGCACCATCAAGATGGTTGGCACCAACGAAGAGGTGCTGGCTGCCGCACCCCAGGACGCCCAGAAGATGGACGCCCAGGGCAAAACAGTGATCCCCGGCTTTGTGGACACCCATCAGCATCTGTACCATGTGGGCCAGAATTTGCTGCGGGTGGACCTGTCCGGCTGCCGCAGCCAGCAGGATGTGGTGGACGCCGGCCGGAAGTTCATCGAAGAGCACAAAGTCCCCGCCGGTGAGCCGGTGGAGGGCTGGGGCTGGAACCAGGACTACTTTACTGATGGTCCCGCAATGCCCACCCGTCAGCTGCTGGATCAGGTGAGCACCGTCCATCCGGTGCTGTTCACCCGGGCCTGCGGCCATGTGATGGTTTGCAATACCCTGGCTTTGGAAAAGGCCGGTGTATGGGAGAATCCCCCGGTGGTGGAGGGCGGCCAGTTCGATCTGGAAGCGGACGGCCATCCCAACGGCATCGTCCGGGAGAGCAGCGCCAAGGAGATCGTGAATCAGGCCATTCTGCCAGAAGAGAATGAAGAGAAGATGGAAGAGATTCTGGCTGCCGCCATGGAGTATGCTGCCAGCCACGGCCTGACCAGCGTGCAGACCAACGATGTGGCCGGAGAAAACTATGAAACCATGCTTCGGGTTTATGATAAGCTGCTCCATGAGAAGAAGAGCCTGCGGGTGTATATGCAGTGCTGCCTGATGGAGAAAGAGCTGTTCCAGCGCTTCCTCAATGACGGTCATCGCACCGGCACCGGAGATGAGTGGCTGAAGATCGGGCCGCTGAAGCTGTTCACCGACGGCAGCCTGGGAGCTCGCACAGCTTTGATGCGTCAGGATTACGCCGATGAGCCGGGCACCCGGGGCATCAGCACACTGTCCCAGGAGGATCTGGACGGCCTGGTGGCACTGGCCGAGGAAAACAAGATGCAGGTGGCCGTTCACGCCATCGGCGACAAGGCCATCGAGATGTGCCTGGACAGCTATGCGAAGGTGCTGAAGGATGGGAAGAACCCCAACCGCCATGGCATCGTCCATTGCCAGATCACCGATCGGCCCCTGCTCCAGCGCTTTGCCGATCTGGATGTCCACGCCTTGGTGCAGCCCATCTTCCTCCACTACGATATGCACATCTGCGCCGACCGTGTGGGCCAGGAGCTGACCAATACCTCCTATGCCTTTCACACCATGAATGAGATGGGTGTCCATGTATCCTATGGCACCGACTCCCCTGTGGAAGACCTGGACCCCATTGCCAACCTTCACTGCGCCGTTTGCCGTCAGGATCTGAAGCATCAGCCCGCCGGCGGCTGGATTCCGGCAGAAAAGGTGGACATCTATCAGGCGGTGGACGATTACACCATCAGCGGTGCCTACAATGCCTTTGAAGAACAAACCAAGGGCCGTCTGGCCCCCGGTTATGTGGCCGACCTGGTGATGTTGGATCAGGATATTTTCCACATTCCCGAAGAGCAGATTCTGGACACCCATGTGACCCTGACCATGGTAGGGGGCAAGGTGGTCTATCAGAAATAACGACCGGACTTTTCTCCTGCAAATAGAGAACAGAACCGCCGCAGATTGTGGAAAACCACACGGGCAAGAAGTTTTTCCCTACTTTGAATCAATTCGCAAAACCGGCGACCTGTGCGTCGGTTTTTGCACTTCTCAAGGGGCAAGTGTGCGCCGAAGGCGTGCATGCAGACCCTTGTAGAACTCGAAAAAGTGGCTTTTGGCACTTTTTCGATACCAGCAGAACCGCCGCCCTCTTTACGAAGGCGGCGGTTTTGTGCTACACTGGGATGGAATTCAGGAAAGAAGTGAGGCAAACCATGAACATACAGATTTTTGGCAAGAGCAAGTGCTTTGACACCAAAAAAGCCCAGCGCTATTTCAAAGAGCGGCGGGTGAAGTTTCAGGATATCGATGTGGCCCGCTATGGCATGAGCCAGGGCGAGCTGCGCAGCGTCAAAAGCGCAGTGGGAGGACTGAAACCACTGCTGGACGAAAAGAGCCGGGAATATGAAGA
>JAHZHY010000248.1 GCA_019420045.1 Clostridiales bacterium | reverse complement strand
TCTGGAGTGGCCGACAGCGTTCATTTGGAGGCGGAGAAGGGATACATCACAAAGCTGAAAGTGTTCACACCCATGGCCACTTTGTCCGGTTTTTTCACCCAGGTGGATCTGGAGAGTGACAGTGTGCGGTTGGTTCTCAACGGTGCGCGGGTGGAGAATGTGCGGATGCTGGCCGATCACAATGTGGTGATGGCATCTCCCGGAAGTTTTGTCCGGTACCTGGAAAGCTGGGGCGCCCAGGGAGCCGTGATGGGCACAGGACAGGTGGAGCAGGTAAGGGCACATGGAAACGCTCTTTATGTGGAAACACCGGGCACCCAGGTGATCGCCTTACCGGGGAGCGATGATGTCTGGGCAGGGGGAGTTCTGCTGGGAGGAGGCAGCCTGGTGACGCCGGGAGAAGGGCAAGGACCTTCTGACGGACCGGGAGAACCGGAGGAACCAGAGGAGCCGGGCGGCGGGGATTCTGGCTCTTCGGAAGGCGGGTCCGGGACACCGCCGGATGAGACAGAAGAATGGCCTATGGACCAGGTCACCCTGGAAAGCGACCATACCAGCCGGCCCATTTCCGGTGTGACCGCAGAGGAGGAAGAGGGCATACGGAGGCTGAAGCTGGAAATGGGGAGCGAAGAACAACTGGCATGGGGATATCCTTCCCAGGAGACCCGGGAAACTTTTGAAAACAGAGATCCCAATACACTCTTTGGCATGGTGGGACTGAATTTTCAGCCAGGCGGAGAGCTGAAAGAAGGCGGAACCACCACGGTGAGCTGGAACAGCAAAACATTGATGGCCATGGGATTTTCTCAGGAGGATTCCGGGGATGATGTGGCCTATGAGCAGGAAAATCAGGGACTGACTCGCCGGTGGACAGTGGACAACAGTGAGCTTGGGCAAGGGCTCCGGGTATTTGTGCCCATCAGTGCGCTGGAAGAGCAGATTCCTATCACCATCCGCTGGAACGAAGAAGAAGAGGTGACTTACCAGCTTTGTGTGGGTACGCTGGAGTTTCAGTGGATGACCCCGCCGGAACTGACGGTGGACAGCACATCCCGAGGCCCGGAGATCACATTGTCCTATCAGCGGGGTGGCCCGGTGGAAAGCAGTGTGCTTCGTCTGGTTTCGGCCCAGGACCCGCAGCAGGAATACGGCCGCTGGGAAAGCAGCCATCTGGAAGCGGGTGAGGTGTCCTTCCGGTGGATGCTGACCGGGGAGAATTGCCCGCCCTTTGGAGAAAAGCTGCTTCTGACGCTGGAAGAGGCTTATGGGGCAGATCGCAAGACATGGGAAAAAGAACTGTCTTTCACCGGTGAAGAGATGGGAGAACTGCTGCCCAAGGAAGAAGGTATTTTGGCTTCTGCAGCTCAGAATGACAACTTGACCGCGGAGCAGACACAAGTGCTGAAAGGGATGTGGGACGAAGAGGGAGAAACACCCTTTGCCGGATTGCTGTCTTTTGAAGGGCAGACATTGAAGGTGGATATCAGCAAAGCCCAGGGCCTGGGAGACTGGTGTCAGGAGAATCTGGGGCGCCGGGAATTGCCGGTAGCTGTATACAGCACAGCGCCGCTGCCGGGAATCGATACCGGACTTGAATGGATCACACCGATACTGTGGGTGGATGCCGATGAACTAGCACAGGAGGGATTGGACTGCGTGGCCGCCGAAGAAGGCCTGGCCTTGTTTATTCTCCGTTATGGGAATACAATAGAGGAAGGAACGAATTGATTTGCCAAAAGAAAAAAGGAGTACATATGAAAGAAGAAAAAATCGGGCTTGTGGTAGAAGGGGGAGGCATGAAATGCGCATATAGCGCAGGAATTCTGGATGCTTTCCTGGATGAGGGGATTTCTTTTCCCTATTGCATCGGCGTTTCGGCCGGTTCGGGCAATCTGGCTTCCTATCTGGCGGGGCAGAAGGGGAGAAACCTCCGTTTTTTTACCGATCACATCCATTCCCCTGAGTATTTCGGGATCAAAAGCGTGGTAAAGACCGGTGAGCTGTTTGGAATGCAGTACATTTATGGAAAACTGAGCTGTACCGGGGGGGAAGATCCCTTGGACTACCCGGCTTTGCTGGAAAATCCCGCAGAATACCAGGTGGTGGTCACCAATGCCAGGACGGGACAGCCGGAATATTTCGGCAAAGAGATGGTGAAGCAGGATGATTATCGCCTCATTATGGCGTCCAGCGCCATTCCAGTGGCCTGCCATCCGGTGAAACTGGGGGGCGTACCCTATTTTGATGGTGGCCTCACCGATGCCATTCCTGTCCGGCACGCTCTGGAAGAAGGATGCAGCCGGTTGGTGGTCATTTTGTCCAAAAGCCGGGATTATGTGAAAAAGCCTCAGAGTATGCGTCTTCTGTATCGGACGGCCTGCCGCAGATATCCAAATATCGTCAACGCCATCCGCCGGCGCCATCGGGTGTACAATGAAAACTTCAAAGAGGTTTTCGCCCTGGAAAAGGAGGGCAAGGCCTTTGTGTTTGCTCCCAGCCAGCCCAGTTCGGTGGGCACCTATTCCATGGATGAGAAGGCCGAACAGGCTCTGTATGATCTGGGACTGAAGGATTTTCACGAGAGAAAAGAAGAATTGCTTACATTTCTGGGAAAATAAATCGAAAGGCCGGAGCGATCTGCTCCGGCCTTCTGTTATTCGTTATGCAATGGAGTTTCCCAAGGCGTAGGCTTGATCCAGTTCCGGTTTTCCGGCGATGTCTCCCACATCCATATTGCCGCCGGCCAGAACATGGCCCAGATCGGTCCAGTGCAGATGCTCCATCAGGTGCTGATAATAGGCCAGCACATCTTCAAAACCATGGCCCTCGGCCGCCATCAGCAGTGCACAGGCCCGATCGTGGCCACGCAGCAGGTTGCCGTCGTTTTCTTCCAGGGCAAACAGCCGGTCCATGGTGGTGCGCAGCTGGCCGCTGAAATTCCAATAATACAGGGGTGAGGCCAGCACCACCACATCACAGGCACGCATGGCCGGATAGATCTGATCCATATCATCTCTTTGGACACAGGGGCAGGGACGGCTGCTGTGTCCGCCGAAACAGCCTTTGCACCCTTTGATGTTCATGTCGCTGAGGAAAAATTCAGAAACGATGTGTCCGGCCTGTTGGGCGCCTTGGGTGAACTTTTCCACCAGTGCAGAGGTGTTCCCGTTTTTTCGAGGGCTTCCGTTTAAAATGACAATGTTCTTTCCCATGTTTCTTTCCGCCTTTCTCAGATTTTTTCGGCCAGGGCCGCTGCCTGTTCACAGCCGTCTGTCTTCTGGATATCACCGGGCTTCAGCACGCCGGGCACCAGAACTTCTCCCACCATGGTCCATTTGTTCAAAGCGGCCGTGCGTTCCATGGGGATGCGCACCCCGTCCAGCACGGACAGATCTTCCTCTTCGCAGCAGGCGATGAGGGCACATTCTTTGCCGGAAATATCCTTTCCTCCCACCACCAGAGAGTAGATCCGGTCGATCACCCCTTTGATCTGGGCGGGGATGGAATACCAGTAAACCGGCATGGTAAAAACAAGGGCGTCGGCCTCCAGGATGGCTGGGGCGATTTTGTTGAAGTCGTCGTCAAAGGTGCAGGCTTTTCCGGTGGAAAAACAGGTTTCACAGGCATGGCAGCCGCCGATCTGCATCATGGCCGCGTCGAAGCGGGTGACCGAATGCCCTTCTTCCTGGGCCGCTTTGATGAAGCTTTCGGTCATGGCAAAACTGTTTCCGTTTTTCCGGGGACTGCCGGTAATGACAACCACTTTCTTGCTCATATATGTTCCTCCTCATTTGTGTGGGATTGACTTTTCCCAGGTGGGATAATACAATCATAGCAAGAATGAAGTAAAGAACAAGTACGCACATTCAGGTGCGATACTTACCTCAAGGGAAGTGTAATGGGATATGAAGGAAAAGGAAGAGTACAAAACCTGTATTGCCAATGCCAATCTGGCAGACACCGGCTTCAGCTATACATTGTCGCTTATCAACGGAAAATACAAGATGACCATCTTGTATACCCTGATGTGCTTTGAAGTGGTGCGGTTCAACGAGATGAAAAAGTATATCGGCGGTATTTCGTATAAAACCCTTAGTGCCACTTTGAAGGAGCTGGAAGCCGATGGATTGGTTCATCGGGAAGAATATCCCCAGATCCCGCCCAAGGTGGAATACAGTCTGACCGAAAGAGGAAAATCCCTGATTCCCATTCTGGATCAGATGTGCGACTGGGGCGAGCAAAACAGATTGTGAGTAAGTGAGGTTTTCGGTCCTGATACCGATGAAGGCCATGCGTTTAAAACGGAACAAGTTCGGGATTAAATGAAAAAACACCCCTACTGCCGCGGCAGTAGGGGTGTTTTGTTATAAAAATTGTCGGGTTTACAGAGTGGGCATGATTTCCGGAGGCATGGGGCAGCGATAACCGCCGCCGTTTTGCTGGAGAAGCTCTTCTTTGGCCTTTTTCAGAAGCTCCGGATCTTCCAGGGCATAGAGACCGGAAAGGGCCAT
>JAHZHY010000247.1 GCA_019420045.1 Clostridiales bacterium | reverse complement strand
AGCATGAAAAACCGCACCTATATCGCCATTGATCTGAAAAGTTTTTATGCTTCGGTGGAGTGCCGGGAGCGGGGGCTGGACCCCTTGGACACCCATCTTGTGGTGGCGGATGAAAGCCGCACCGACAAAACCATCTGCCTGGCGGTGACCCCCTCTCTGAAAAGCTATGGCATTTCCGGCCGTGGAAGACTCTTTGAAGTCCGGCAGCGCATCAAAGAAGCCAATGCAGACCGGCGGCATGATGCACCAGGCCGCCGGCTGGTGGGCTCATCCCATTTTCTTTCCCAGCTCCAGGCCGATCCCTCCCTTGCTATCGACTTCATCGTTGCGCCGCCCCGCATGGCCTATTATATGGAATACAGCACCCGCATTTATCAGGTGTATATGAAGTACATCGCCCCGGAGGACATCATCGTCTATTCCATCGACGAGGTCTTTATGGATGTGACCAACTACCTTGCCGCCTACCGGCTCTCTCCCCGGGACCTGGCCCGGAAAATCATTCTGGATGTGCTGGAAACCACCGGCATCACAGCCACTGCCGGTATCGGCACCAATCTTTATCTGTGCAAAGTGGCCATGGACATTGTGGCCAAGCACATTCCAGCCGATCAATACGGTGTGCGCATCGCAGAACTGGACGAAATGAGCTACCGGCAGACCCTCTGGGCCCACCGGCCCCTCACCGACTTCTGGCGGGTGGGCAAAGGCTATGCCAGAAAACTGGAGGAACACGGAATGTTCACCATGGGAGATGTGGCCCGGGTTTCTCTTACCAATGAGGACTTGCTTTACAAGCTGTTCGGCAAAAACGCAGAACTTCTCATCGATCATGCCTGGGGCTGGGAACCCTGCACCGTGGAAGCCGTCAAGGCCTACAAACCTGCTTCCAACAGCATGGGCTCCGGACAGGTTCTTCCAAAGCCTTACGATGCTGAAAAAGCAAGACTGGTGCTGCGGGAAATGGCGGACAGTCTTTCCCTGGATTTGGTGGACAAAGACTTTGTCACCGATCAGCTGGTCATTACCATCGGCTACGACATGGAAAACCTCACCGATCCCCTCCGCCGAAAAAACTATCGCGGCGAAATTGTGAAGGATCCCTATGGTCGGCAAATACCCAAGCACTCCCATGGCACCATCCCGCTGGGACGCTTTACTTCTTCTTCCAAACGGATCATGGACGCCGCCGGAGATCTGTTCGACCGGATCGCAGACAAAAATCTTCTGATCCGGCGGCTGAACATCACCGTCAACCATGTGATCCAGGAAGCCTCTGCCCCCTCCCCCCAAGGGGAGTTCCAGCAGCTTGATCTTTTTACCGACTATTCCGCTCTGGAAGCCAAACACAAGCAGGAAGAAGAAGAGCTGGCCCAGGAAAAAAGAATACAGCAAGCCATGCTGCATATCAAAAAGCGATATGGAAAAAACGCCATCCTCAAGGGAATGAACCTGGAGGATGGCGCAACGGCAAAGGAGCGGAACAGGCAGATCGGAGGGCACAAGGCATGAGCACAACTGAGAAATACGGCGACATTCTCCATCTTCCCCACCCTGTCTCGGAAAAACATCCCCGGATGCCCATGCAGGACAGGGCCGCCCAGTTTTCCCCATTTGCCGCCCTCACCGGTTATGAGGAAGCCATTTATGAGACCGGGCGTCTGACAGAGGAAAAAACAGAGCTGGACGAAGAGGAAAAAGCAATACTGGACAGAAAACAGCGGCTCCTGCTGGAAAAACTGGATGAGTTGCCTGCTCTCACCGTCACCTTTTTTGTTCCCGATGAAAAAAAGTCCGGCGGCAGGTATGTCACAAAAAACGGAAACCTGAAAAAGCTCGATCCGCTGGAAAAATGGATGCTGCTGACAGACGGCACAAAGATCCCGCTGGAGGATGTGAAAAATATAGAAAGCCCCCTTTTCCGCCATGGGGTTTGAGGACATCCTCCCCATTGCGCAAGGATCTCACTGCATAT
>JAHZHY010000246.1:3365-20180 GCA_019420045.1 Clostridiales bacterium | reverse complement strand
CTCCTACATTAGGGGGCTTTTTGTCTATTGTCCGTTTTTACTGGTCCAGTTCAAAACTCTTTCCATGGCTTTTTGCTTTGCAAAATGAAATATTACCGCTGCTGGTATTGGTAGATGACCACCAGGCCATAGGGCATACCAGCGTCGGTCTTTGGCAGATTGGTAGGGTTTTGAATGGTGAAGCCCCCCAACCGCAGCAGGTTTTCACAACCAGTCTGGGTGAAATGCTGAGTGGATACATAGATATAGACACAATTTTTGTCCGGATAGCGGACGATTTCGTCTTCTTCAAAAGCGTTGGGGATCTCTCCCTTGCCGGTGGCTACGCAGTAAAAGGCAAAGACTTCATCGGTGTCCAGGAAAGGCACCATAAAATTGGATGTGGATTTCCCGGAAGTGCTGGTCGAACTATTGGTGTCAGTGGTGTTCGGCTGCACTTTGTCCTGGTTGGGTTTCACAGTGCCGCTTTCCGGCACATTGGATGTGCTTTGGGAATGTTCTGAGGGTTCCAGGGAAGCAGGGGCTTCCCCTGTCTGGGAATTGGCCGAACTTTCGCCATCAGCTGGTGGTGTCTGACTGCGGCCCTCTATTTGCGGGGTGGAAGCGCCGGTCTCATTGGATTTGGCTGTTACGCCATATTCCGAGGCATCCTCGGTATTCTCTGTCTGATCCTGGGCATCGGCCGGAATTTGCGGGTCGGTTTCGACCTCCGAATTGTTTTCCTGGTCCAGGGAATCCTGGGTGCTGCCCTTTGCTGCCTGACCGGTGGTGTCCGCCATAGTGCCGCCGGAATAGACCCCCTCCTGGGGGAAGAAATAATCTCCCATGGTGCGGAAAAAGCCCTGTTGCAATGTGAGCACCAGCAGTGCGGCACAGGCCGCCAGCATGCCGAAGGCACGAAGATAAGAGTGACTTCGCTTTTGCGGGGTACGGCGCACAGCACCCATGATATGCTCATGGAGGGAGGCCGGCGGCTGCTTCTGCATATGCCGCATTTCAAAAGCGATGATTTTCAAAGCGTCAAAACGGTTGCGGCAGGAGGGGCAGGATTCCAGGTGCTCCAGAAGATCGGAGATCTGGGAAGCGGGCAGATCTCCGTCCAGATACCGGTTCATTTGTTGGATGTATTTTTCACAGCCCGTCATGGTTTCCCTCCTTTCTTCCCTTTAGACTTTTTCTTTCCGAAAAAGTTCCCTGTTTCGGTGAGTTTGATCCGCAGTTTTTCCCTGGCCCGGGAAATGCGGGATTTCACCGTGCCCTCTTCCAGGTCCAGGCTGTTTGCGATCTCTTCATAGCTCAGCCCCAGCACATCCCGCATCACCAGGATTTCCCGGTGGTCAGGGGAAAGCTGGTGCAGGCTTTCTTCGATCTGGCGGCGCATCTCCTTTTGCTCCAGCACATTTTCCGGATGATAGCGCAGGTCGGGCACTTCCAGGGTGTAGTCCTCCTCTTCCCCTTCCTGGGAAAAGGAGATTTCCATCCGGCTGCCCTTTTTTCGCAGGAAATCCTTGCAGGCGTTGGAGGTCACCCGGTAGAGCCAGGTGGAAAACCGGCTTTCCCCGCTGAATTGGGGTAGGAAGCGGTAAACCCGCAGGAACACTTCCTGGCAGATGTCCATGGCGTCCTGTTCGCTGCCTACATAGTGATAGGCCAGGCTATATACCTTTTGTTCGTATTCGGTGACCAGGGTCTCAAAAGCCCGTTGATCTCCTTGTTTGGCCCTGTTGATGACTATATGTTCATTCACAGGCGCCCCTCCTTCCCCCTGCTTTCCACTTACCCCAGTTGTTGCTCCATTTTCTGGCACAGAGCCCGAAACTCGGCCAGAGTGTTGACATGACTGAATTCCAGTTTAAAGGGCTTGGCGCCCCGCACGCCCTTGAGATACCATAAAATATGCTTGCGGGCCTCGGGCATGGCCCGGCTTTCTCCCTTCCGTTGGCACATCAGGGCGATGTGCTTGTCCATCAGGGCGATCTTTTCCGAAAAGGTAGGCTCTTTTTCGGGAGGAAGCCCCAAAAGAGCCCGTTTCATCCGGCGGAAGACCTGGGGGTCTCCCTGAGCTCCCCGGGCCACCATGACAAAATCGGCGCCTCCTTGCAAAGCACGCTGGGCATCTTCCGGGGTAAACATATCCCCGCTGGCGATCACCGGGATGCTCAATGCTTCTTTCACCCGCAAAACGGCGTTCAGATCGCTTTTTCCCGCATACATCTGCTGCCGTGTGCGGCCGTGGACGCACACGGCATCCACGCCGCAGGCCTGGGCCATGCGGCCGAATTCCACACAGGTGTCCTCATCGGCTTCGTAGCCCTTGCGGAATTTTACCGTCAGTGGCACCTGCACCGCCTGGCGCACGGCCCGGATCAGTTTTTCCGCCTGAGGGATGTTGCGCATCAGGGCGCTGCCCTCTCCGTTGCCGGTGATCTTGGGCATGGGGCAGCCCATGTTGATGTCCACAAAATCCGCCCCGGAAATTTCCAGGGCCAACTGGGCCGCCTGGGCACAGACTTCCGGCTCGGAGCCGAAGATCTGTACGCCGCAGGGGTGTTCCTCCGGGGAGATGAACAGCAACTGACAGCTCTTTTTGTCCTGATAAAGCAGGGCCTTGGCGCTGACCATCTCGGTGTAGCTTCCCGCTGCCCCCTCCTGGCGGCAGATGGTGCGGAAGGCCGAGTCGGTGACCCCGGCCATGGGGCCCAGCAACAGAGGGTTTTCAAAAGAGATATTTCCTATGGATGGCACGCGAAACTCTCCTTTGTCTGCAAAAATTCTCCCAGTACCTGTTGGGCAAGACCGTTATAGTAATCCAAAGTGATGGGACTGTCGTACTTTTTCACCGCGTGGAGCGAAATCAGATCCTGGGTATAATCCTGCAAAGGATAGACCCGGTAGTTTTTGCCCCCGTTTTCAAAATGGGTGATAATGGGCAGCACGCCCGGGGCCAGGGTCTCGATGGTGCCGTCTGTGCGGCGGTGAACGGTGAGACTGAGCATACCCCCCAGCATGGTTTCCTTGGTGTTCTGGGAGGAGACGAAATTGCCCAGAGAGTAGATGCAGAAGGTCTGTCCCCCGTCGGCCCGGGTGAGCCACTGGGCGCTTTCCAGCACATGGGGATGGTGCCCCAGAATCAGGTCAGCCCCCTGGTCACAGACGAACTGGGCCAGCTCCTGCTGCTCCTGGGTAGGTTCCAGCAGGTATTCGGTGCCCCAGTGCAGGGAGACCACCAGATAGTCGCACTGGGGACGCAGAGCGGCCATATCCTGGGCGATCTTGTCTTTGTCAATGAGGGAAATGGCGTATTCCTTCCCTTCCGGGATGGGGATGCCGTTGGTGCCGTATGTATAGCCCAAAAAGCCGAAGGTGATACCGTTCCGTTCCAGAATACAGGGCTGGGTCGCCTCTTCCGGTGTGGAGAAAGCGCCGATCACCGGCATATTCCGGCTCTTCCAGGCGCTGAGGGTGTTCATCAGGCCATCAATGCCCTTGTCCAGAGAGTGATTGGAAGCTTCGTTGACAATGTCAAAGCCGCAGTCCACAATGGCATCGGCGGCCTGCTGGGGCGCGTCCAGGCTGGGATAGCGGCCTACGGTGCCGTTGAGGGGTACTTCCTGGTTGAGAAAAGCGATGTCGGCACTTTGGATCAGATCCTTTACCGGCTGATACACCGGAGTGAAGTCATAGCTGCCGTCACTCTGCTGGGCATCCCAGGAAATGGTGTTGTGGAGCAGATTGTCCCCCACGGCCACCAGCGTGGCGGAGGCTTCTTCCACAGGTTCCGGCTCCGGAGGGGTTTGTTCTTTTTCCGGTTTGGCTTCCTGTTCCTGGGATGAGGTCTCATTCTCCTGGGAAACTTTCTGAAGCGCACACCCGGCAAAAAACACCAGGGATAAAAGCAGCGCCATCAGGCGCAGAAAATTTTTCCGTTTCATCTTTTCTCCTTTTTTCGATGGTTTTTCTTCTTCTATTGTATTCAATCTTCCGGAAAAGTGCAAATGGAATTCACAGATTTTCCCCAAAACAATAAAAAATCCCGGAGGGAAATGTTCCCTCCGGGACCCAGACGGCCAAAACCATCCATTGTTCCCATTTTTCAAAAAAATAGAGCGCTGATGAGCCACAGTCCACCGGCTGCCACCATACCGCTGGCAAAGGCCAGAGGCGTTTTGATCCGCTGGAGTTTCTGGGCGGGGGCATAGCAGCCGGTGAGCCTCTGGGCCTCCTGCAAAAGCTGTCCCTGGGTCATGCCACCCTTTTCGTTTTCGGCCACAATGAAGATCGCCTGTTCGAAATGCTGTGTATCGGCAGGGCGGACGATCACCGCCCGCTTGGCCGCGCCTTTCACCATCTGTCATTCCTCCTTTACGCCATGGCGTCTGCCCTTAGTGTGGCCCGGTTTTTTGGCCTTTATACCGGCTCTTTGGGGATGCGCCGGATGGAAACCACCAGCACTGTCCGGTCATCCAGGGGGCGCTCTCCCTGCCCTGCGGCTTGGATGGCTTCCTGGGCCAGGGCCTGGGGGGAGGGCAGGCGGCGATAAGCATCCAAAAGCCATTGGCCGTCGATACGCTCGGCGGCGCCATCGCTGAGCATGACGATGGTGCAGGTGTCTTTCAGCTGGAAATATTCCGGCTCCGGCGGACTTTCTCCCCCTTCCAGACCGGCGGGCAAAGCCCGGGAAGAAAACTTCCGGGCCCTGCCGCCGGAGAGGAGCCAGGTGGGAGCGGCGCCGTATTTGGTCACAGCACCCCGGCCGGAATACAGATCGATTTCCAGCAGATCCAGGGTGACAAATCCCCTCTCTTCCAGCCGGGCCGAGAGCACAGGGGTTACCGCCCGGGCGCTTTCCCACAGAGAGCATCCCGCCTGGGCAAATCGGGAAAGGAGAGACAGCGTCTCAAGGCTCACCTGGGCGGCTCCTTCTCCCGAGCCCATGCCGTCGGCCAGCATGGTCAGGTGGCGGCCATCGTCGGTGGAAAGATCCATGTATTGGTCGCCGTTTACCGTCTCCCCTTCTTTTTTACGCTGGGCTGCCACCACGGAAACGGAAAACTGCTCCCGCTCCACACACCGCACCAGGGTGCCTTTGTCCTCCTCCACCGGCTCCGGCGGGCAAAAATCCCGGCCCAGGGCCAGGGAGAGGCTGCGGACAAAAGCGTCGCTGTCTTCGGGTAGATCTTCCGAGGAAGATACCCGCACTTCGCAGCGCATCCGCCCTTGGTTTGTGTAGAGGGCCACCGCAGGCCGGCGGAAATAGGCTTCTGCCACGCTTTTGGCCCGGTTTTCCAAAGCAGGATAGTATTCCGGCCCCTCCAGCAAAGTGGTGCCCATGTCCCGCAGCAGTCCTCCCACTCCTTCATATTGCCGACGCAACAGTTTGCGATTTTCTCCCTGGCGGGCCAGCTCGCCTCGGCGGCGGAGCAGAGCGGCGTATTCCAGGCTCACCGCCTGGGCAAACCGGTGGATTTCCAGACACCTGGCGGCAAAATAGGCGGGAAAATCTTCTGCTTCGATTTTGCCCTTTTTTCGCAAGGCCTGGGTCACATCGTTCATCACTCCCATGGTGGACACATATTCCTTGTCCCAGCAGGCTTCCCGCACTGGACAAAACCGACAGACCTTGTCGGCGCTGCGGCGGAACACCTGGGTGATGTCCTCCTGGTTTTTCACCGGCACATCGGTAAGGCTGAGGGCCAGGGCTTCCAAGGCCCGGGAGGCCTGGCGCAGCCTTTGTTGGGCGTATTTTCCCATCTGTCCCGGCCCCGCTGGGGCGAAGGCCTGGGCTGCGCCATCGCCCAAGGCGCTTTTTACCCGGGCCAGCAGCCCTTCGGGAAGCACCAGGAAAAACACCGAGGCACAAAAACATTCATAAAGCCCGGAGGCCGCCTGGGGAGAGCGGATGGCCCACAGAGTGGCGGCACAATGGGCCAGCACAAAGGCCACGCCAAAGCCCAACCGGCCCCGTTTCCGGCACAGTCCGCCAATCAGCCCGGCCACTCCATACAGGCCAGTAAAGTGCAGCTCCATGCCGCCGGAAAGGTCGAAGGCCGCTCCAAAGGCTACTCCCGCCCCGGCGCCTCCGGCTCCAGGGGAACAGTAGGCCGCTGTCATCACAGCCAGCAGGCCGATGGCCCTGGCTGGGGAGAGGATGTGAAATATCCGCCAGGGTTCCAAAGCCAAAAGAAAAGAAAGCAGCAGTGCTCCCTGCCCGGCCAGCAGCAGGGCTTGTCCCTTTCCGGGAGAAGAGGAAGGCCGGGCCGCAAGGCTGTATAAATAAACCATGGCGCCGCACACTCCGGCCTCCCCCAGAAGAAGGGCCAGGCCCTCGGGGGTAAAGTGAGTCATGAGCAGGGCGCTGCCGGTACATAAAAGGGTAAAGGCCGTGCACAAAGGCATCAGAGGGCGCAGGCCGTCGGAGCCGGTGCTGGAAAAGACCAGGGCACAGGCGGCGCACACCAAAAGGGAGGCGCAGTAGTGAAGACCATTGCTGCCCAAGGTAAGAGCATATCCTGCAAAGGCCCCCAATACTGCGCCGAACCCCCATTTTCCGCCGCAGAATGCAGCGCCGAAGGCCAGGGCAAAGGGATGGGCCTGACCGAACAAGGCCGCCGATGTAAAAATATATCCTCCCCCGGCTAAAATCCCTTGGCACACTGCCCATCGCAGCCGGGGGTCTGCACCCCACCGGCGCAGCTTGTCCCCTAGAGGAAGAGCTCTTTCCGCCCGTTTTCGTTTTTCCATGTCCATCCCTCCGCTTTTTCCGGTTTTGCTCCCATTATACCGGCTTTTCTTTGCGGAAAAGGTTGAAAAAGGGGCGTTGGCCCAGTGTTGCAGAGTGCTGCTGCACCTGTTTCTTTCTTCAAAAAAGGCCTCCCTTTTGGGGAGAGCCTTTTTGAAAGTGCTTTATTATATGGCGATGCCGCCGTCCACCGCCAGCACCTGGCCGGTGATGAAGCTGGCATCCTCCTGGGAAAGAAACAAGGCGGCCCCCGCCACTTCCTCCGGTGTCCCCAGGCGGCAGAGAGGCGTCTCGTCAGCCAGGATCTGCCGGTCCTCCTGGGTCAGGTTGCCGTTCATCTGGGTGTGGATCACCCCTGGGGCGATGCAGTTGACCCGTACTCCGGAGGGGCCCAGCTCTTTGGCCAGGGCCTTTGTCAGGCCGATCACTCCCGCTTTGGCAGCCGAATAGGCCGCCTCGCAGCTGCCCCCTGTCAGGCCCCACATGGAGGAGATGGTGAGGATGCTGCCTTTTTGCCGGCGGACCATGGAGGGAATGGCCCGGCGGCAGCAGTAAAACACCCCATCCAGGTCGACTCCCATCACCCGCCGCCAGTCCTCGTCAGTCATATCGCTCAAAAGACCCTGATAGGCCACCCCGGCGTTGCACACCAGGGCATCCACCGGCCCCAAAGCCTGTTCTATTTGGGAAAACAGGGCATCCACCTGCTGGGAGTCGGCCACATCGGCGGCAAAACCCAGACCGGAAAGCCCCCGGTTTTTCAGTTCCTGTTCCAGGGCCAGGGATTGCTCCTTTTCTTTCCGGTAGCACCAGGCCACCTGCCAGCCAGCCTGGGCAAAGGCCAGCACGCAGGCCCGGCCAATGCCCCGGCTGCCGCCGGTGATAAGGGCGGTTTTCATGGTTTCCATCTCCTTTCAAATTGGCAGCGGGAAAGGGTGTATTCCCAGCCCGCCTGCCATTGTCCTTCCCGAAGAAAAAGCCCCGGGCGGGGCTCTTTTTGCCGTCTCATGCCCAGCTTTTCCAAAAGAGCGATACTGGGTTCGTTGGAAAAGCCGCAGAAAGCCACGGCCTTCTTCATTTGCTGCTCTGCAAACCCATACTGAAGCAGTCCCTGGCAGCTTTCCAGGGCATAACCATGGCCCCAATGGGCGGGGTGAAAGGCATAGCTCAGCTCCCGCACCCCTTTGCCCCGCTCGGGAAGGGGAGAAAGGCGCAGTTTACCCATCACAGGGCCTTCCTGGTTTCCCAGGCAGCAGGCCCAGATATCCTCGGCCTTTTCCCACAGCAGGCTGAGATGGATGCATTCTTCCAGGCTTTCTGCCCTTCCCCACTCCCGGGCCACCGCCTCCTGGGTCAGCAGCTGCCAAAGCTCCTGCCCGTCGGTGCGGCGAAAGGGCCGCAGGGTCAGGCGTGGGAGGGTGATGATCCCCATGTTACGATTCCTGGTTGGGGGTGGAAGATGCAGAAGAGGGCTTTCTCCGTCTTCTTCTGCGGCGGCGTTTGGGTGCTTGGGATTGTTCCCCTTCCGGCTTTTTCTCGGCCTGGGAGGAAGTCTGCTCCACAGCCGGGGCGGGCTTTTCCTCTTTTTTGCTCCGGCGAGGGGCTTTGGGAGTGACGCCGCTGCCCTTTTTCCGGGACCGGGGCGGGTTTTTGGGCTGATTGGGGTCGGGCACATAGCTCCCCAGAGGGTAAGGATTGTCGTAGTCGATGTCCAACAATTTGTCAATGACCATTTCCACATCCCGCAAAATGGCCTTTTCCTCCTCATCGCAGAAGGAGATGGCGGTGCCTGATGCTCCGGCCCGGCCGGTACGGCCGATGCGGTGCACATAGGTCTCCGGTTCCGAGGGCATATCGTAGTTGATCACATAGGGCATTTCCTCAATGTCAATGCCCCGGGCGGCGATGTCGGTGGCCACCAGAACCTGGATTTTCCAGTCTTTGAAATTTTGCAGCGCCCGTTGCCGGTTGTTCTGGGTCTTGTCCCCGTGGATGGCCTGGGCGGTGATGCCCTCCCGGTTCAGATGGCGCACCACCCGGTCGGCCCCGTGCTTGGTGCGCACAAACACCAGAGCCTGGGGAATGGGCGTGGTGTGGATCAGATGGGCCAGCAGTTTGGATTTGTTGCCCTTGTCCACCAGATAGACCCGCTGGGCGATCAGTTCCACCGGCCGGGACACCGGGGAGACATTGATTTCCACAGGGTTGTGGAGCAATTTTTGAGCCAGCCGGGCGATCTCCGGAGGCATGGTGGCAGAAAACAGCATGGTCTGCCGGTTCTGGGGCAGCTTGCCGGTGATGCGGCGCACATCGGGCAAAAAGCCCATGTCCAGCATCCGATCGGCTTCATCCAGCACATAGTATTCCGTGTGTTTCAGGGAAATGAAGCCCTGACCCATCAGATCCAGCAGCCGTCCCGGGGTAGCAATGAGCACATCCACCCCTTCTTTCAACTGCTGGGTCTGGGGATTTTGGGACACGCCGCCGAAGATGACGCAGCACTTCAGAGGAAGATGCTTGCCGTAGTCCAGGAAGTTTTCGTAAATCTGCAAGGCCAGCTCCCGGGTGGGGGTGAGGATCACCGCCCGGATCTGGTGCTTATAGTCCCAGCTGGCAAAGAGCTTTTGCAGAATGGGCAGGGCAAAAGCGGCGGTTTTGCCGGTACCCGTCTGGGCACAGCCCAGAAGATCTTCGCCGGAGAGCAGGGCAGGAATGGCCTGCTGCTGGATGGGAGTGGGGGCCTCATAACCCTTTTCCTCTATAGCCTGGAGGATTTCCGGCGCCAGGTCAAATTCTTTGAATTCCATCTCTTTCTTACCAATCTTTCTTTTGATATTTTTCAATGATGCCCCCTTTTCCGCATGGGAAAAGGGGGCAGTGTTTCAGCCTTCTATGATATAGTATACCGGATTTTTTTTCTTTCAGCAAGAAGCCGCCGTTACAGGTTGATGAGCACCATGGCGCACAGGGTCAAAAGCGCGGCGGCCCGTTCCTTTTTCCCCAGCTTTTCCTGGAAGAACAGGAAGCTGCCCAGCAGAATCACCGCCACCGAACCGGCGCTGTACACCGGGAACACCACGGCGGCAGGCAGCTGGGCTAGAGCTCTCAGCAAAAAGAAGGGAGAGAGCAGATTGGGCACGCCGATGCACACTCCCAGCAAAGCGGAAAATTTGTCCCAATGAGGCCGTTTTTTCACCAGCGTCCGCAGGCTGAGCAGAAGTGCCACCAGGAAGATCACCAGGAGGAAGTGGTTTTGGTAATCAGAAAGGCCATAGTGCTCATAGATCTTGGTCATGAACTCGGCCAGCCCGGAAAAGAGGAAGGTGAGCAGCAGCCATAGCATGCCGCCGCCCTTTCGCTCGCCCCCCAGGTTGACCAGCACAATGGAGCCCAGAGCCAGCAGAATGCCCACCCATTTCATGGGAGTGGGGTATTCCTTCCAGGCCACCACCGACACCAGCATGGGCAGCAGGATGCCCAGCTTGCTGAACATTCCCGCAAGGGAAGCACCATTTTGGTGGATGGCCCGTTGATAAGAAACAAAGCTGATCAGATACAGTCCGCCGGTGAAGCATCCCAGCCAGATGGCCAGAGCCATGCTGCCCTCCGGGGTCTTTCCTCCCAGGGAGCCCCAGAAGGCAGACAGATCGGGCAGAAAAAAGTCCGGACCTTGAAACAGCACCATGGCCCCGGAGCACACAGCCGCCGTCAGATAATTGACGGTGGTGATGACACTGCCGCTGGCCCCCACCCGGGCAGCCACTTTGAACAAAAGGGCGATGGAGGCACTGGCACACACCGCCAAAAGCAAATAAAACATTCTTCCCCATTCTCTCTTTCTTTATTTTTCCCCGGCCTGTTTGGTCTGGGAGATGAAGTTTTCCATGGTGCCCCGGGTCAGTGTGCCGGTGGCATAGCCATAGACCTTTCCCTCTTCTGTGATCATAAAGGTGGTGGGAAAGGCCGAGACACCGTATTGCAGGAACACCTGGCCGGTCTCATCCATGGCCGTGGGATAGGTGTATCCTCCTTCTTCCAGAAAGGACACCACTTCCTCTGTGGTCACATCGGCGTTCTGAGGCTGGGAGGAGGTTTTGGGATTGGCCACGCCCAGAATCACCACATCCTCCTGGTTTTTGCCGTAGTCCTCATACACCGCCTGAAGATCGGGCATTTCCATTTTACAGGGACCACACCAGGTGGCCCAGAAGTTGAGCAGCACCACTTTCCCTTTGTAATCGGACAGGGTGTGGCGCACGCCGTTCTGGTCGGTGAGGGTAAAATCCGGGGCGTCGGGAAGTTCCCGAGCAGCAGAATCCTGGTTTTCTTTCTCCTCTTCTGATTCTTTTCCGGCCTCCTCTTCTTTTTCCTGCTCCTGGGATGCCGTCTGTTCCTGGGTCTGGGCTGTGCTTCCGCCCGTGAAGGAGGAAAGATAGCCGGTGATGCCGTTCATAAAGCCGGTGAGGGTCATAACGCCCAGCAAAATCATGAGCACAGCGCCGATTTTCACCGAATAGGCCATCACTTTTCCATGGCGTTTGAAAAAATCCAGCACCTGGGAGGTGAAGAGACCCACCAGGAGAAAGGGAATCACAAAGCCCAGGGTATAGACCCCGATGAGCAGGTAGCCGGAAGCGGGAGAGGCGGCGGTGGAGACCATCAGCAGCACACTGGCCAGGGCCGGGCCCACGCAGGGCGTCCAGGCAAAGCTGAAGGTGAAACCCAGAAGCCAGGCCACAAAGGGGTTCATGGGCAGTTTGTCCAGCCGGAGGTGAAACCGTTTTTCCTGCTCCAGCTTCTGGCTTTTGCCCAGGAAACCTGTTTGATAAATGCCCAGAAAGATCATGAGCATACCGCTGATGCGGGCAAAAAGCATCCGGTTTCCTGAAAAGAACCGGCCCAGGGCGGAAAAACCCAACCCCAGGGAAAAGAAGGCGAAGCTGACCCCCAGCACAAAGCAGAAGGTGTTGACCATCACTCTTCCCCGGGGATAAGACAGAGTGCCGTCAGGCTCTGTCCTGGCCCCGCCCGCCAGATAACTCACATACAAAGGCACCAGCGGCAGTACGCAAGGGGAAAAGAAACTGAGAAGCCCCTGCAAAAACACCGTCAGCGCCGGAATTCCTGTTTCGATGGATAAATTCATAGCATTCCCCCCATGGGATGTTCTGTTGCTCACGCTCTTACAGTGTACCAAAGGGAGGGGAAAAATCCTAGGGGGAGAAACAAAAATTTTCCCGCCCTGGGTACTTGGTTTGCCCCCTCAAATGACCAATAAAACAAAAAGACCCGCCATTTTGGCGGGCCTCAGTTTGTCGAAAAACCGATATAGGGAAAGATTGTTTGCTCTATTTTTTATCAATTTGCAAAAAGCCGCGACCTGTGCGTGGCTTTTTGTACCTCTCAAGGGGCAAGTGTGCGCCGAAGGTGTGCATGCAGCCCCTTGCAAAAACTCGGAAAAGTGGCTTTTGCCACTTTTCCGACATGTTAAAGACCCGCCATTTTGGCGGGCCTTTCGGAATCGGGGAGTATACGGATATTTATTTGATCAGTTTTTCAGCAGCCTGGCTCAGCTTTTCCTCCAGGCCTGGCTGTTTCATCACTTCTCCGGCCTCCCATGCGGAAAAGCTCAGCTGGAAGGATGTCTCCCAGCCCAGATAATCGGCGATGCAGGAGAATTGCCGGCCGATCAGCTCATATTGGGGATCGGTCTGTGCATTGGCTCCCACCACCAATACGCCGATTTTCTTGTTCATTTTGTGGAAGGGGCCATCCTGAGAGTAGAATTTATCCACCACCATTTTCAGCTGGGCAGACATTCCCCACCAGTAAACCGGAGTGCCGAAGACCACGGCGTCGGCCTGGGCGATCTGATCGATCACCTGTGCAGAGTCTTCGTCCATAACGCACCGGCCACCGTTTTTCTTACAGGCGTCACAGGCCTGGCAACCGGTGAGCTTCAGATTGCACACATCCACAAACTGGGTCTGTGCTCCCAGATCGTGAAGTTTTTCCTCCAAAAAACGCAGGGCGCTGTGGGTGTTTCCTGTGTGCCGGGGGCTTCCGTTGAGGATTAAAATGTTCATGCTGCGTTCTCCCTTCTTGTTTTCCGTTCAGGCATGACTTTCACAGATGCCACACCTAGAGGATTTTTTCGCAAATAAAACCAGAAGACCAAAGAAGTCAAAAACCATGTGACCGGATAGATCCAGTAAACCACTTGGATGCTATGGAACAGGGGGATCAGAATGGCCAGCGCCACCACGCGGAGGGCGCACCACAGGGTCATCAGAATGACCATAGGCGCCACCGAGCGTCCCGATCCCCGAAGCACGGCCGATGCGCCGTGGGAATAGGCCAGAAGACAGTAAAACAGTGCCGCGCTGCGGGCCTTTTCGGTGCCGAAAGCCACCACCTGGGGATTCTGGTCAAAGGCCCGGATCAGATGAGGGGCAAACAGAAATACCACGATCCCCACGCTCTGGGCCAGCAGCACAGCGGCCCCGATTCCCAGAGCGCCGCCCCGGCGGGCCCGCTGGGTTTCCCCGGCCCCCAGGTTCTGCCCCACAAAGGTGGTCAGCGCCATGGTCAGGCTATTGATGGGGAGGAAGGCAAAACCCTCCACCTTGGAATAGGCTCCCACACCGGCCATGGCCATGGGCCCGAACACATTGATGTTGGCCTGGATCACCACATTGGCAAAAGCGATAATGGAATTCTGCACGCCAGAGGGCAGGCCGATCTGGATGATCTGCCGGAACATTTCCTTGTCCAGGGCGATCTTGTTCAGTTCAATGCGGAAAGTGTCCTTGGTGCGCACAAGCTGAACAAGGCAAAGAAATGCGCTGATCAGCTGGGCGATGACGGTGGCCAGAGCGGCTCCGCCCACACCGGCATGAAGCACGCCGATGAAAAACAGATCCAGCACCACATTGATCACCGAAGAGATCATCAGATAGTAAAGGGGATGTTTGCTGTCCCCCACTGCCTGGAGGATGCCCACAAAGATATTGTACATCACAAAACCCAGAGACCCGGCGAAATACAGCCGCAGATAGGTGATGGAATCGGCCATCACATTTTGGGGCGTATCCATCCATTGGAGGATCTGAGGGGTCAGAAGCACGCCGATTGCGGTCATGGCTATCCCGGCCAGCAGGCCAAAAGCCACAGTGGTGTGGATAGCGGCTTTCATCTTTTTGGTTTCCTGGGCGCCAAAGTACCGGGCGATCACCACACCGGCTCCCAGGGAAATGCCGCTGAGAAAACCGATGAGCATGAAGATCAGGGCACTGGAGGAGCTGACGGCCGCCAATGGGCCGCTGCCCAGGAAATTCCCCACGATCAGGGAGTCTGCCGTGTTATACAGTTGCTGAAATAAGTTGCCTAAGAAAATGGGCAGAGCAAAAACCGCCAAAGTTTTGCCGATTTTGCCTTCTGTCATGGGTTTTTGCTGGTGCAAATGCGTTCCCTCCCGCTGGAATGTTTCGATGGTGTTTACCCTGCTGTTTTATTATAGGTCCACAGCAAAAAAGCCACAAGTACGCAGTTTTTTTGTTCCTGATGAAGAAATAGTGCCTCAGTGAAGAAAATTTCCCCATAAAAGAAAAGCGGCCTGCCCTCTGCTATGAGAGCAGGCCATATTGTTGTTTGTCAGGAGGGCCGGTAGACCGCACCCACAAAAAGGGGCAGGCCGTCATTGCTGGTGATGACAAAAAGGAAAGGCCGGTCAAGCACAAATTCCACTTCATCTTCCGGGGGCATTCCGGCGCCTGCGGCCATGGTGGTGTAGGCCGCCGCAGCCACTCCCTCTTCATCGGCTTTCACCCGAACGCCGTGCTGGGCCTGGGTGAGACAAAGCCCTTTCTGGGAGGTGAGCGGGGAAAAATCGGCGGTGCCCGGGGAGAGCACCTGGGTGATACCCAGTTTTTCCAGCTTGTCCAGCAGGTCGGTCTGAGAGGAAATGTCCATCCTGGGCAGCGTCAGGTGGACGGTGATGTCCTTCCCCTCTGGCCATGCCTGGGGCGCAGAGAGAAACGCCGCTGTCCGGGGGTCCTCCAGCAGCTGTTGGGGCGTGATTCCTTCATCGGGAAGCACAAACCACATACTGCCCCCGCTGCTTTCCAAGGCTTTCCCCACGGCGGAAAAGTGCTCTCCCCAGATATAGGTCCCCGTATAGGTGTCGTGCATCATCTGGGAGGGAAGTTCTTCCTCCAAGCCATAAAAGGTGCCGGAGGTGGTGCTGGATGGGTCAAATTCCTGTGCCCAAGGGGCTTTGAAATACACCGTGGTCACCAGGGCCAGCACATCCTGGGGGGTGAAGGAAATGTTTTTGGTCATCTGGGAGAGCAGGCCGCCGGTTTGCTCGTCGATCCAGCTGCCGATGGCCCGGTTCATTTTTTCCGTTCCCATTTTTCCCTGATAGGAAGAAGCATAATAGGTCTGGGCCAGCTGCTTGAGAGTATCCTCCTCCGCGGGGAGGCTTTCGTCCAGCCACAGGGAGCTGGCCAGAATGCTGGTCACCAGGCCGTCGTCCCGGTAGTGGGCTTCCCACACCTTCCGGGCCTGGGTGCGCAGGTCTTCCAGGGAGTCATGCCCCAGTGCCGTCAGAATTTCCTCCCGGCTTTCTCCACCGGTGGTTTCGGCCAGCATCCCCAGAGCCATATACACATTGAGGGGAGAATACAGCGTTGTTTCCCCCTCTTCGCTCTGGAGAAACAGAGGGATGCTTTTCTGAAAAAATCCCTCCATCCCACGCTCATAGCCGTCTTCCGGCTGAAGAGCCTGGAGAGATTCCTGCCAGGCGTCCCATTTCCGGGAGGAGGCGCTGCCTTTGGGGTGGGAAGCCATCTGGGGATAATCGGCCTTTTCCAGAGCATAGTCCTCCGAAGGGGAGCGGCCCCGGAAAAAGAAAACAACACCGACGGCCACGGCCAGAAGAAGGATGCCGCCCATCAAAGAAAAAATCCGCTTCTTGGGAAGGTTCATAGCAAACACCTCTTTTCTGATTTATTAGACGAAAGAAGCGGGTGAAGGTTCCAGAAAAAAAGATGCCCCTCCGTTTTCCGGAGGGGCAGGTATTTCAGATGATCTGGCGCAGGTCACGGTCGGCGATGCGGGTGAGGATGGCCGCGGCCTCCGAGCGGAGAATGGGAGAAGCGGGCTGATAGACCCGGCCTTTTTCGGTGATGCTTCCCACGATGATCCCCGCCTTCCCCAGCAGCTTCACCGCCTGGGGATTCTGGCAGGAGGAAATGTCCGCGAAGGAGATGTCCGGATTCCGCTCTTCCAGGGCGCTCTGGGGCAGCACCCGGCTGAATACCAGGGCGAACAGATCCCGGTCGGCCGGGGCGTTCATGGCATAATACCGGTCGATCAGTCCATTTTCCATGGCGTAATCCACATATTTCTGATACCAGGGGCCGTTGCCGGTGTTGGGCAGGTCGCTTTCACCGGTGTTGTAGCGCAGATGGACCCGGCAGGCCAGGGCCAGCATTTCGGCCACCGTCAGCTGGTTGCTGGGATAGAAGCGGCTTTTTTCGGCTCCCTGCATCAGACCCAACCGGGTAGCAGAGCGCACATTGGCATAAAACCATTGATTGGAAACCACATCGTCATAGCCTTTCCAGGCCCAGTTGTCATAGACGAAGTTTTGCAGCAGGCCGGAGGGCAGTTCTTCTTCAGGGGAGACGAAATACGCCGTGATGGTGCAGGGGCCGGTGATCCCCTGGAAAATCAGGATATCCCCTTCCCGGGTAAAGGCAAAGTTGGATTCCGCCCCATCCAGGGTGCAGCCGGGAATGGCCCCTTCCAGATTCATGCGGAAATTGGGGCTTTCATTTTCATATTCCCTCACATCGGTTTCTTTCCCGTCCACATACACATGGAGGGTAACGGTGTAATCTGTAACAGGGATTTTCTCCCAATGGGCATAGAGGGAAGATGGGGGCGTGGCAGGCACCGCATCTCCGGCGGAAACCCGCTGGGCGCTGGAGGAAGTGCCGGTATACCAGCCGGTGAAGGTGTAGCCTTCCCGCACCGGTGTGGGGAGGGCGGGATAGGTTTTCCCCAGCGTC
>JAHZHY010000246.1:0-3355 GCA_019420045.1 Clostridiales bacterium | reverse complement strand
CCGTTGAGAAGCACGGAAACAGGCTTGATGCTGGTTCCCTTTGTGGTGAAATACAGGGAAGCGCTGGTATATTCTTTTCCGTTCACCGTGACGAAAAAGCGGTAGTTGTAGGTGGTGCCGGGCTGCAATGTGATGCCGCATTCTTTATTCAGGTCAAACCAGATGTGGAACTGATCCAGGCTGTCCGACACATTGGTCACATTCATTTTAAATTCGTCCACCAGGTTATTTTCCTGATAGATGCGGATACCGGCGATGGACACATGGCTTCCGGCGGTCTTTTTGCACAGAATCACCGGGCAGGCATTGGTTTCGGTGACGAAATACTTGCTGGTGTAGTTGGGGTCGGTGGTGGAGAGGAATTTCACTTCCACCGGCTCCGGCGTGGTCGTTCCACCGGAAGAAAGGTGGAGCACCTTGGCGCCCATATCGCAATCCAGAGTGTGCTCATAGGCGGTGTTCACGCTCAGGCGGTAGGGCTGGTTGTTCATAGCGGCGTTGTGGGCATAGAAGGTGGCCCGGCCTTTGCTGTCATAGCCGCCGCACAGCAGGATGTGGGGGCCTTTCTGATGGGTGTTGCACCACTGAAGCACCACATCGCCAGGGGCCAGGATGCTGCCGTTGTCCTTTTTGTAGGCATAGCCATCGGAGGCCAAGCGCAGCGTCTTACCGGATACGCCAGTGGCTTTGGAAATGGCGTTATAGCAGCTGGTGGTGGTTTTGATCACCGAGATATTGGCGCCGCCTGCGATGGCGCACCGGGCCACAAACTCGGCGCACAGCCCCTGTCCGTCATTCCAGTGGGCCTTGGCATATGCCAGGGCTTTGTCCGCATTGTAAGAAGCGGCCCGGGCGGGAATCCCCGGCAGGATCATGGGGCACAGCAGCAGAAGGGCCAGCAAAAAACACAGGGAACGGATGCAAAGAGGTTTTCTGGTCATGACACATTCCTCCTTGGGTGCTCAAAAAAACACCCGGTTTCTTAACAATATCATACAGGATATTTCTGGACGATGCAATCGCCATTTCTCTTTTTCGGAAAAAAGAAAAGCGCCCCTTTATGGGCGCTTTCAGCTTCTTGTTTTCTTTTTGGTGCTTTGGTCGGCCAGGGCCAGGATTTCCAGCTGTTTCAGAAGAAGTTCCTGGACCTTGTCCAGATATTGGGGAGGGATGTGGGAAAGCTGCTCGGAAAGCTCCACTTTTTCTGTTTTTTCCTCCCAAAGCAGCCGGTCGGCAGAAATCCCCAGCACTTCACAGATCTTTTTTATATTTGTTAAGGAAACACCTACAAATCCTAATTCGGCATCGGCTAAAAAGCGAGGTGTAATACCGACAAGTTCGGCCAATTTTTCTCTGCTTATGTTCAGTTTTTCTCTGTAAAACCGGATATTTTCACCAACTAGTATGTTTATTTCTTTCTTTTCCGACGCTCTCAAGTTTCCACCCTCTATCGATTTCGTCTATTACTACAAGTTTATAGGTGGGTATTGATGGACAAAATGGAGTATTAAAAGTATAATTATGATGGTTAATAAACGATTTATTATGTAAAGAGAGTGAAATTTTATGGCATTGCCGGACAAGATGGTCTGTTTTACAGGGCACAGAGAATTGAAAGAAGATCCAGAACTCCTATTTTATAAGGTGTTGGAAAAAACCGAGCAGCTGATCCGGCAAGGGTATGTTTATTTTGCCGCCGGAGGCGCCCGGGGATTTGACGCTATTGCGGCCCAGGCCGTGTTGAAGCTGGAAGAAAAATATCCTCACATCCGCCTGATTCTGGTTCTGCCCTTCCCCCAACCCTATGTGCGGGAGGGCGGATGGACCCAGGAGGATATCCGGCAGCACGAAGAACACAAAAAAAGAGCCTTCCAGGTGATTTATACCCGGAAGGCTTATGGTGTGGGCTGCTATTATCACAGAAATCGTTACTTGGTGGATTTTTCTTCCGTCTGCCTGTGCTATCAATACAAAAACACCGGTGGAACGGCTTATACAGTGAGCTATGCCAGGGAAAAAGGACGGAAGATCATTCCCATCTGATCAGAAAGGCTCAGGCCCTCACCAGAAGGGCCACCGTTTCCACATTGGCGGTGCGGGGGAACAGATCAAAGGCCCGGGCCTTTTCCAGGCGGTAGCCCCCTTCTGTCAGCTGGCGGATATCCCGGGCCATGGTGGCCGGGTCACAGGAGACATAGACCACCCGGCGGGGATTCATGCGCAGCAAAATCTCCCGGGCCTTTTCATCCAGGCCCTTCCGGGGCGGGTCCACCACCATCACCGTGGGACGGAACCCCTCTTCCAGAAGCTGCTGGGCGGCCTGCCCTGCATCGGCGCACAGGAAGCGGGTGTTGGTAATGCCGTTCTGCCTGGCGTTTTCCTGGGCGTCCTCCACGGCCTGGGGCACGATCTCCACCCCTACTGCTTCCCGGCAGTGCCGGGCCATCACCAGGGTGATGGTGCCTGTGCCGCAGTACAGGTCCAGCAGAGTGTCCTCGGGGGAAAAGGCGGCATATTCCACCGCCTGCTCATAGAGCCGCTGGGCCTGGGGCTGGTTGACCTGGTAAAAAGACAACGGAGACAGGGAAAATTCCACTCCACACAGGCTGTCTTGCAGCCGTCCTTCGCCCCAGAGAGTGCGGCACTCATCCCCCAGCACCCGGTTGGTTTGCCGGGTGTTTTTGTTTAGCACGATGCCCACCAGAGAGGGGCAGTTTTCCCGGCAAAGGGCGATAAGCTTTTCCGGCTGGGGCACCTTCCAGGAGGTGACCACCAATGTGAGCAAAGCGCCCTGTTTTCCGGTGCGCACATAGATGTGGCGCAGAAGGCCTCGGCCGGTTTCTTCCTCATAGATGGAAACACCGCAGGTTTCCGCCCACCGGAGCACCCCTTCTTTCAGCTGATCGGCCAGAGGGGACTGGATGGCGCAGTTTTTCTGGGGGATCACCTGATGGCTGCGCCGCCGGTAAAAGCCTGCCACCGGTCTGCCCTCTTCTGTGGCGCAGGGGTACATGGCCTTGTTCCGGTAGTGGAAGTTTTCGCCCCCCACGATTTCCAGATCCGGGACACTCTGACCGCCCAGCCGCTCCAGGGCGTCCTGCACCCGCTGGCGTTTGGCGAACAGTTCTTCTTCGTATTTCATGTGCCAGAAGTCGCAGCCGCCGCACTTGGGAAAGGCGGGGCAGCATGGCTCCTGCCGGTGGGGAGAAGGTTCCAGCAGCTCTTCGATGCGGGCGTAGGCTTTGTTTTTCAGGGTTTTGACGATGCGCAGACGGCACCGGTCTCCCCGCACGCCTCGCTCCACAAACGCCACCTGGCCGTCCAGGCGGCATACTCCCATGCCGCCGCTTTCATA
>JAHZHY010000245.1 GCA_019420045.1 Clostridiales bacterium | reverse complement strand
TCCCACCGGCGGCATTCGCCGCCACCTCCCTTTGCACAAGGGAGGCTTCTTTGCCAGGTTGCACACAACCAGCCCTGGTTCTGTTGCTCAGCGCGGCAGCGCAGTATGGGTGCAGCGTCACGCTGCAAAAAAAGAAGTAACCGCCCCAGGCCCAACTGACGCGGTTACTTCTTCGTAACTGACAGGGGGACTAACCGACTTACCGGCAGCGCCCTTTTCTGTCTTTATTATACTGCGAAGTTTCCCTTTGTGTCAAGGGCATGTGCCCGGGCAGCGTGACGCTGCACCCATGCGGTGCTCCTGCACCCAATCACAGCACCCAGGCCGGTTGTGTGCACTGTCCAGAATGAAAAATCCCCCCTTGTTGTAAGGGGGGATTGGTTGTGTCCACTCAGGCCAAGAAAGTATGGCCGTCCGGCCACCGGACCGCTTAGTCGTTGCTGGTGCCGGTGCCCACCACATCGCCCAGCACCATCTCCAAACCCTTGGAGAAATTCTGGGCATCGGAGGTATATTCCTCCATCTCCGCCTGGAGCACCAGAGCTTCCGCAGCACCGTTCTCCTTTTTGGCGGCCTCGGCGATTTCCACCGTCAGCCGCAGCACTTCGCTGGAGGCCGTGGCCCCGGTTTTCACCAGCTCATGGGCTTCCGCATAACTTTCCGGCGCCTGCAGTTCGGCAAAACGCTCGTACATGGGCCGCATATTGCTGATCAGACCCATCGCCACATCGATTTTGTTCTGCTGGGCTTTCTTTTCTTCCTCAGTCTCAGCAGAAGCACTCATGGCTTCGTCCAGCTTGAGGGAGGCCTCGTTGCTGGCCAGCATCAGCTCGTCATAATAGTGCTGGCAAACGGTCAGATATTCCTCTTCGCTCAGCGGCTGGGTCACATCGGGCAGGGGAGTTTCTTCCTGCTTTTCTGTGTTGTCCGGGGTATCTTTGGTGTTTTCCGTCTGCTGCACCTTTTCTTCCGCCTTGGAAGGCTCTTCCTGCTTATTGCAGCCGAACAGCCCCAGCAGCATCACAGCCGAAAGGCCCAAAGCGCAAAGGCGTATGGTGGATTTTTTGTGATTCATGGGTATCCCCTCCTGGGTCATGGTGGTTCCGATATGTAATGTAATTATAACATTACCCTGCCATTTTTTCAAGGTTTTGTAACAAAGTGACAAAGCCGCCGGTTTCCCGGCGGCTTTGGAAGGGTTTAATATTGTTCCAGCAAATCCTGCTTGATCTTCCACAGTTTGGGGGAGAGATCCACGATGTAGGAATGGGGATTTTCGAACCGCTTGACCTCAGGCCACAGCGTTCCCACCTGCTGACGGCAGAAAGCCTGGATTTCCTGGATGGGCCGTTTTTCATAGACGCATTTGCCCTTTTGGAAAATAGGCTGCAGCAGGGGCACCACTGTGTAATCGGTGAGAGTCTTTTTCTTCCAGGTGTAAGTGGGGTCGAAAATGGTATAGGGCTCGCCCTGGGGCATTTCCTCCTCATGGAGGGCCACCACATCGGCAGAGGCCAGGCCGGTCTCCTTGTCATAAAACCGCCAGATCTGCTTGAAATGAGGGGTTGTAATCTTTTCCACATTCTCGCTGATCTTGATCTTGGGGATGATGTGTCCGTCTTTGTCCTCGATGGCAGTGAGCTTGTAAACGCCGCCGAAAATAGGTGCGCTGCGGGAAGTAATCAGCCGTTCGCCAATGCCGAAGGTGTCGATCTGGGCCCCCTGCATGATCAGGTCCCGGATGAGCACTTCGTCCATGGAGTTGGAAACCACGATCTTGCAATCGGTCAGCCCTTCCTCATCCAGCTTGGCCCGGATCTTCTTGCTCACATAGGCGATGTCGCCGCTGTCGATGCGCACGCCTTTCAGCCGGTAGCCCTGGGGCTCCAGCACTTCCTTAGCGATGCGGATGGCATTGGGAAGGCCGTATTTCATGACGCTGTATGTGTCGATGAGCAGAGTGCAGTCCTGGGGATAGATCTCCGCATAGGCCTTGAAGGCGTCGTATTCCGTGGGGAACATCTGCACCCAGCTATGGGCCATGGTGCCTGCCGCCGGTACGCCGTAATCCCGGTCGGTCATGACGCAGGCCGTGCCGGCACAGCCGCCGATGTAGGCCGCTCTGGCGCCCAGAACGGCGCCATCGCCGCCCTGGGCACGGCGGGAACCGAATTCCAGCACCGTCCGCCCCTGAGCCGCCCGCACCATCCGGTTGGCTTTGGTGGCGATCAGGCTCTGGTGGTTGATGGTGAGCAGCACCATGGTTTCGATAAACTGGGCCTGGGCCACCGGGCCACGCACGGTGACGATGGGTTCGCCCGGGAAAATGGGAGTGCCTTCGGCGATGCACCATACATCACAGGCAAATTTGAAGTTTTTCAGATAGTCCAGAAATTCCGGGCAGAAGCAGCCTTTGCTGTGAAGATATTCCAGATCCTCCTGGGTAAAGTGGAGGTTTTTCAAATAGTCCACCAGCTGCTCCACGCCGGCCATGATGGAATAGCCGGCATTGTCAGGCACATTCCGGTAGAACATATCAAAATAGGCGATGGTATCTCCCATGCCCTTTTTGTAATAGCCATTGGCCATGGTAAATTCGTAAAAATCGGTGAGCATGGTGAGATTTTTGTTTAGTTTCAAGGTGTCCACCTGCGTTTCTTTCAAAATTGGGGCTTTTTCCCGGAAAGAGATTTGCCCTATCTACATGATATATGGTAAGATGGTCAGTGTCAAACGAAATTCCCTGTTGGGAGGACAATTTTCTGCCTCCCAGGCGTTTTTTCAGCAAAATAAAGGAGAGACCGTTATGAAAAGCAGAACCGGCAGCCTGGAGATGATCAAAAAGATCAATCGACAGCTGGTGCTGGAGACCATCAAAAGCCATCAGCCCATCAGCCGTGCCCGTATTGCCCGGGAGCTTTCTTTGAGCAAAACCACCGTCAGCGCCATTTGTGACGAGTTGCTGCGCAGCCGGATGGTCATCGACCTGGGGGAAAAAGGACCGGAAAAGGGAAGCGGACGCCCCTCCAAGATGCTGGGCTTCAATCCACTTTCGGCCTGCGGCGTGGGCATCGATATTCACCCGGATCACGCATTGGCCGTGGTCACCGATCTGGATGGCCGGGTCCTCTATCGTGCGGAAACCGCCATGGACCCTTCTCCTGAATCCATAGCGGCCCTGGCCCGCAAGTGCGTGGAAAAGGCGGGGATGACCCAGGAAAAAACCATCGGCCTGGGCGTCAGCCTGCCGGGAACGGTGGACCGGCGGGGAAGAGTCATCCGGGCCAACAGCCTGGGGTGGCAGGACTATCCTTTGGCAGAGGAGATGGGACGGCTGGTGTCCTTTCCGGTGGAGATCAACAACGAGGCCAACTGTGCCGCATTGGGAGAGCGCTGGAAGGGTACCGGCGCCCGGGCAGATGATCTTTGCTACATCGCCATTGGTCAGGGTGTAGGCAGCGCCATTATTTGCGATGGCGAGCTGATTTATGGTGCAGCCTGCCGGGCCGGAGAGATCGGCTATCTGCTGGGGGAGATCGATCAGGAGATGAGCAACCGGAATGTGCTGGGTGAGCCGGGGGTGATGGAACGGAAAATCTGGAGCACTCTCACCAGCTGTGGATTGAATCTGGAGCAGATGTTCCAGGCCTATGTGCAGGGGAAGGAGCCAGCACGGGGAGCGGTGACCTATTTTATTCGGGATCTGGCCCGGGTGATTGCCAACATTGCCAGCATGCTCAACCCGGAGGTGGTGGTCATCGGCGGCATCGTGGCTCAGTATATGAAGCCGGTACTGCCGGATATCCGGGCGGTAGTGGGTGTGCTGACCCCTATTCCTACCCGGGTGGAATTGGGGAGTCTGGGCCCCTGGGCCGCGGCCATGGGAGCTGCCTTCCAGGGAAGTGTTCATAGCAAATTGTAGACAACAGATATGAGAACTGAAAAGAATAAAAGAAAAAATGAAGAGGGAAAAATAAAATAATTAGATTATCGCGATCAAGATAAAGCCCAGGAAACATGTTTCCTGGGCTTTATCTTTTAAATAATGGTTATATCTTGATAACACAAAATGAAACAACAATGGGGAAAAGGTAGTTTGACCAAAAAAATAAGCAGAATAAATAAAATTGATCCTTTTTTAAAAAAAGGT
The DNA here is from genome assembly GCA_019420045.1 of Clostridiales bacterium. Classification (GTDB taxonomy): domain Bacteria; phylum Bacillota; class Clostridia; order Oscillospirales; family Butyricicoccaceae; genus Pseudobutyricicoccus. The sequence continues at coordinate 8,291 of JAHZHY010000245.1, read as the reverse complement.
GTATTTCAGGGGAAAACAATGATAGAAGTGTTGTGTTTGCTACAGAGAAAAATCCAATTGTTCTCTGGATCTCCCCAATTCCTAGGCTGCACATTCTTGCTGACGCTATTGGCAAGGAAAAATTGGAGGAATATAATGAAGTCATTCTATTGAGACAGGAGGAGAAGAATTGTGAAAAAGCCGACAAAGCGATTGACAGCACTTTTGATGGCTGGAATGTTGTGTCTGGGCCTGGTGGCCGGATGCGGCAAAGATGGGGATTCCAAAGGGAAAAAATCCAGCGGAACCAAGGACACTCTGGTGGTAGCCACCATGGCAGAAACTCCCACTCTCAGCCCAGTGGAGCAGAATGCCACTGCGGGTTATTATATGAACTTGATGAACTTCACTTGTCTCATGCGTCTGGATGAGAATCTGAATCCAGTGCCTGATCTGGCAGAAAGCTATGAAGCAATCAGCGATACGGAATGGGAGTTTAAGCTGCGTCAGGATGTGAAATTCCACGATGGCACTTCTATGAAAGCAGAAGATGTCAAAGCATCGCTGGAATGGGCCAAGGGCTTTACCGAGGTTTCCCTGTATAACGATAATATTCAGTCGGTGGAAGTGGTGGATGATTACACCGTACGCATCACCACCCCCGCTCCCTCTCCGGTGTTGCTGTTCAATCTGACACAACACGGTAATGCCATTGTCCCCAAAAAGCTGATTGACGAAGGCCATGATTTTAATACTCAGCCCATTGGCACAGGCCCTTATAAGTTTGTCAGCTGGACCCGCGGTGATCAGGTGGAGTTTGAAGCCTTTGAAGACTACTATCTGGGCGAACCTTCCATTAAGCATGTAATCTGGAAGATCATTCCAGAAGGTTCTTCCCGTACCATTGCGCTGGAGGCTGGGGAAGTAGATCTGGTGATTGAGGTGGAAGCGATGGATGTAGAACGCATCCAGGAAAATGACAAGCTGGCCACCATTCAATATAAGCCCACCAGCGTAACATGGGTCATGCTTAACAATGAAAAGCAGTTTATGGATAACGAGAATATCCGCCATGCGATCAACTGTGCCATTGATAAGGAGAGCGTGGTCACGGTAGCTCTGAATGGATTGGGTGAGCCGGCCTTGGCTCAGATGCCCACCAATATCCCTGGTGTGACAGAAGAAAATGCAGACCAGTATGATGTGGAAAAAGCCAAAGAGTGGTTGGAAAAATCCGGAGTGGACCCGGCGGAGATCAAATTCTCCATTATTTGCTCTGACGATACCAAAAAGCGGGCCGGTGAAGTGGTGCAGGCCAATTTGAAGGAAATCGGCATTGAATGCACCTTGGAATCCATGGATTTGGCCACCTATCTCAGCGCCACAGCGGAGGGAGATTTTGTGGCAGCCATCGGCGGTTATGGCATGAGCGATACCATTTCCTATTTTAACGGTGTGTTCCATAGCAAATCCATCAATGCTTCCAATAAGTCCCGGCTGAATAATCCGGAGATTGACGCCTTGATCGATCAGGCCAGTAAGACCATTGATAAGGAGGAGCGGGAAGCTCTGACCACCCAGTGTGCTGCTATGCTCAATCAGATCTGCTCCCAGGCGCCGTTGTATCAGACTATCAGTCTGCGGGCCTTTAACGCAGATCTGGAAGGGGTCACGATCAACGATGCCGGTGATTTGCGCATCGAAAATATCAGCTGGAAAAAATAAAGGATTACAGCAAAAAGCCGTCCCCAAAGGGACGGCTTTTTGCTTGCAGTCTGTTACATGGAGCGGGAGCCGGCATTGCCAGCCGGGGCGTTGATGGTGCCGCGGCCGCGGGGGGTGGAGCGGGTATTATAAAAGGTGACGAACTTGATGGAATAGAGATCGCACACCACATACCGGTCCTCCAGATCCTGATACAATGTCACATAGTTGTTGCCTACGGCATAAAGGATGCCGCCGCGGGTGACGATGTTCTGGGTGCCGATGAGAAAGTCGATCTCCACATAATAGCCCAGGTTGTCGGCCAGATCCTGAAGCATGGAGCCTCGGGTTACATCGGCATTGGACTGAGGGTCCAGTACCTGATTCATCGGTTCGTCCGGGCCCATGTGCAGCCCTTGGGTAGTGTTACCGCCATAGGATGTGTCATAAAACATAGTAAGTACCTCCCGTGTTTCCGTTGTTATGTTTGAAAATAGGCGTCCAGCGGGTCATAGAAACAGTGGTCGCCGATGCGATGGGTGAAAATTCCCACTTCGCTGGGGAAGTTCTCCCGGCAGAGCGGGGAATAGGGATTATAGAACCACAGCGCCTGACCCAATGGGGAGAGACGGTTGCCCGCCATGGCCCAGTCGGCGATCTCATAATGAATGGCCTCCGGGCGCATATTGTAGATGTTTTGGGAGTTGTATTGGCCCTTTTCCGTTTCAGAGGCACAGACGAACTGGCCGGGCTGAAAAATAATGTTCCGCAGGCTGCCCTGGCCTACCCGGGCATATTCTCCGCCGGGAGCGTGGACCCGGTTCATCACCACCGAAGCCACCGCTTTCATGCCGTTTTCCCCTTCGCCGCCTGCTTCGCACTGGACCAATCGTGCCAAAAGCTCCCTGTCCGAATAGGCCACTGTTCATTCCTCCTTTTCTCTTTATTCTATGTGGAAAAGGGGGAAGGGTGCAAAAAAGCCGCCTTCCATTTGGGAAGACGGCTTTGCTGTCAGGCTTTTTTGCAGTGTTTTTTCTTTTTCCGGTGGTACCAGAACAGCATACAGAAGCGGAAGAGAGAGGAAATGAGCACAATGCCCAGGGCCAGAGCACCGGCCACGGCCAGAGTGTGCACCAGAGACTGGCCGAAAGCGATCTGATTGCCCGACACACAATATTCCATGGTGTAGTAGATACCAGCGCCGGGGACCAGCGGAAGAATGCCCACGATGAGGAACATGGTCACCGGAGCTTTGTAAATGCGGGCCAGAATCTCAGAATAGAGGGCCACCGCCATGGTGGCCACAAAGTTTTGCAAAATATCGTTGCCGGTGAAATTCAGAAGGTTATAGGCGATCCAGCAAATGGACCCACCCAGAGGGGCCAGGAAAATGAATTTGCCCCGCATATTGTAAATCAGGGTAAAAGCCAGACAGGCCACATAGGCATAAAGGAAAGCCAGCAATATTTCATAAATGGGCATAAGAAGGCTCCTTTCTCTTTGTTAGAAAAACAGCCGATGGAGGGAGAGCACCATACCGGCGCCAAGAGCAATGGCGGTGGCGATGAAAAGGGCCTCCACCAGTTTGGCCTGACCGGCCAGCAGATCGCCGGCGATAATATCCCGCATGGAGTTGGTGATGGCAACGCCGGGAACCAGGTTCATAATGGCGCCGATGACCATCTTGTCGATGTGATAGGCCACGCCGATTTCCACCCAGAACACCGCCAGAAAAGCGGTGATAGCGCTGGAGATGGTGTTGATAAAAAAGCCGTTGGTGTGGAACAGATCCATGCCGTAGCCGATGAGCCGGATGGCCGCACCCAGAGTGAGGGAGCAAATGGCGTCCATCAGATTGCCGCCGAAAAACAGAGTGAAGCCGAAGGCAGCCAGGGCGCAGGCGAAAACCTGGACGGGCAGAGGATAGACTGGCTGGGATGCAATGGCTTTCAGCCGACGCTCGATCTCTTCAAAGGTGGGTTTTTCTTCCACAATGTCAAAAGACAGGTCATTGAGCCGGTAGATCCGGTCCAGGTCGGTGGAGCGGCTGTAAATTCGCTTGGTTTTGGTGAGCGTTTTGCCTCCGGGAGGATTGATGGTGACGATGATGGTGGTGGGAACGGCGAAAACATCCACCTCTTTGACTCCATAGGTCGCCACAATCCGCTGGATGGAATCTTCCACCCGGTAGATCTCCGCTCCATTTTGCAGGAGGGAAACTCCCACCCGGGTTGCGATGTCCAAAAGCTCTTGATGATCGATGTGCTGATCCATAGGCTTCTTCCTCCCAAAAACCGGGTGTGAAGGCTTCCTTCGCCCCGGTGTTTCCAACTGCAAATATTATACTGTATGGCTTTCGGAATGAAAAGATTGCAGATGTGGGAAAAAGCGGGAAGAGTATAAAAATATTTCATATATTTTCACTAAGAATAAAAAAGTTTGGGAGCAAAAAGGGTAAACTCCAAATTTTTTGTCGAAATTCCGGGATAAAAAGCAAAACCCTGCGGCGCTTGAAAGCAAGGGGGTGCTATGCTATACTGAAACGAGAAAGAAGAAGGAAAAAATCCCCCAGGAAAGGGGCCGCGTCCCGGGGAGGACGCATATAGTATGTGAAGCATGAGCATTTAGCCAAGATGCAATAAAGGAGTGGATCGACTGTGAACAAAAGCTATCGGGTGGGTATCGTGGGCGGCACCGGCATGGTGGGCCAGCGCTTTGCCACGCTGCTGGAAAATCATCCTTGGTTCCATGTGACCGCCATTGCCGCCTCTGGCCGCAGCGCGGGAAAGACCTATGCCCAGGCAGTGGAAGGCCGGTGGTTTATGGATACCCCCGTGCCTGCCAATATGCGGGATATTATCGTGAAGGACGCACAGGATGTGGAAGGAATGAAGGCGGAAGTGGATTTCGTCTTCTGTGCGGTGGACATGAAGAAGGAAGAGATCCGGGCGCTGGAAGAAGCCTATGCCAAAGCCGAAGTGCCGGTGGTGTCCAACAACAGCGCACACCGGGGCACACCGGATGTGCCCATGGTCATCCCGGAGATCAATCCGGAGCATACCGAGATCATCCACGCCCAGCGCCGCCGTCTGGGTACCCAGCGGGGCTTTGTGGCGGTGAAATCCAACTGCTCCCTGCAAAGCTATGTGCCTGCCATCCATCCCCTGATGAAGTATGGGGTGAAGGATGTGCTGGCCTGCACCTATCAGGCCATTTCCGGCGCCGGCAAGACCTTTGAGACCTGGCCGGAAATGCTGGACAATGTGAACCCCTACATCGGCGGGGAAGAGGAAAAAAGCGAACAGGAGCCTTTGAAGATCTGGGGCAAGGTGGATGGAGACAAAATCGTCAACGCCGCCTCTCCCTCCATCACTTCCCAGTGCATCCGGGTGCCGGTGTCCGATGGCCATCTGGCCGCGGTGTTCGTCCGTTTTGAGAATAAGCCCACCATGGAGCAGATTCTGGAGGATTGGAAGAACTTTGCCGGTGAGCCCCAGCGGCTGGAACTGCCCTCGGCTCCCAAGCAGTTTATCCACTATTTCACAGAGCCTGATCGTCCCCAGCCCCGTCTGGACCGGCAGCTGGAGAATGGCATGGCGGTTTCGGTAGGCCGTCTGCGCCCCGACTGCCAATATGACTATAAGTTTGTCTGTCTGTCCCACAACACCCTGCGGGGTGCAGCGGGCGGCGCTGTGCTGCTGGCCGAGCTGCTGTGTGCCCAGAACTACATCTAAAAGGAAAATATCAAAACTGCGTCAAGGGAGAAACAGCCTGCCTCACGGTGGGCTGTGCAGACTATGGAAAGAGGAGAAAGAAACATGAACAATGTGCAGGAACTCCTGGGGGAGGAAAAAGTTCAGAAGGCTCTGGATTATCTGAAACAGGATGCAGCCAATATCCTGAAAGAACAGCTGGAGATCGTCACCATCCCGGCCCCCTCCAATGACGAAGGGGAGCGGACAGAGGATTTTGCCCGCCGTCTGCGGGAAATGGGCTATGAGCCTGTCATCGACAAAGTGGGCAATGTGTATGCCAGAATCCCCGGCACCGATCCGGAAGGTCCCACTGTGATGGTGGCCGGGCATCTGGATACCGTTTTCCCCCGCACTCTGCCTTTGGAAGTGAAGGAGAAGGACGGCGTTTACCACTGCCCCGGCATCTGTGACGACACCCGTGCTTTGGCTGAGGTGCTCAGCCTGGCCCGGGCCTTCAAGGAGACCGGCCTGAAGCCAAAAGCCAATCTGCTGCTCTGCGGCAATGTGGGCGAAGAGGGCCTGGGCGATCTGCGGGGCACCAAGGAACTGTTCCGCACTCTGCCCATCGATGCCTTTGTGTCCCTGGACCACTGGGGCGTGGAGGAGATTTTGCTGGATGCCACCGGCAGCAAGCGGTATAAGATCACCTATACCGCCGAAGGCGGCCACAGCTTCGGTGCCTTCGGCAAACCCAATCCCATCCATGCCATGGGCCGGGCTATTGCCGCCATCTCGGAGCTTCACGGCTTGAAAGAGCCCAAGACCACCTTCAATGTGGGCGTGGTCTCCGGCGGCACTTCCATCAACTCCATCCCCTGCGAGACCCATATGCTGGTGGATATCCGTTCCAACAGCGCTCAGGAGCTGGAGAAGCTGGAAAGCACCATTCTGGACATGGCCCGCAAGGCCGCCCAGGAGGAGACCGATCACTGGAAGCATGAGGATCATGTGAATGTGATCATTGAGAAGATCGGCGATCGTCCGGCTGGTTCTCAGCCCCACGACGGCATCATGGCAGAGACCTTCTCCCAGGTGATGGAGGCCATGGGCAAGACCATGCACATCTCTGAGGCCGGCAGCACCGACTGCAATGTGCCGGTGAGCCTGGGTGTTCCTGCTGCTGTGCTGGGTTACGGTGGCACCGGCGGCAACTGCCACAATCCGGAGGAATGGTACCGGCCCGATCCCAATTATCCCGGCCCGGCCCATTCTCTGCTGATGCTCCTGGCTCTCACCGGCCTGGAGGGAGTCTGCGACGGCGTGATCGTCAAAAAGAAATAAAAAGAGAAGAAAAGCCTGTTTTCCGGCGCCCGGGCATATTGTCCGGGCGCTGGGTGCAAAAGGGCAAGGGAGGGACAGCATGAAGATCGGATTGATCCAAATGGGAGCCGGGATGGACAAGGACAAAAACCTTTGTCGTGCGGCGGAATTCGTAAAGAAATGCAAAGAAAATGGAGCCGACATCGCCGTGCTCCCGGAAATTTTCAACGGCCCTTATTCCAACGATTATTTCCGTCCGTATGCCGAGCCTGTGGGAGAACGGAGCTGGAAGGCCTTGTCTCACATGGCAAAGGACAACCAGCTGTGGCTGGTGGGCGGCTCCATCCCGGAGATCGATGAAGAGGGGAAGGTCTATAACACTTCCTTTGTGTTTGATCCGGAGGGAAACCAGGTGGCCCGCCACCGGAAAATGCATTTGTTTGACATCGATGTCAAGGGTGGCCAGAGCTTCAAGGAGTCGGACACCTTCACCGCTGGGGATGATGTGACGGTCTTTGACACCCCTTGGGGAAAGATCGGTCTTTGTATCTGCTTTGACTTCCGTTTCCCCGAGCTTTCCCGGCTGATGGTGCTGGAAGGTGCCCAGGTGCTGGTGGTGCCGGCGGCCTTCAATATGACCACAGGCCCGGCTCATTGGGAACTCCTTTTCCGCCAGCGTGCGGTGGACGGCCAGTGCTACACCGTGGGCGTGGCTCCGGCCCGGGATGAAAAGGGCTGCTATGTGTCCTATGGCAATTCCATTGCCGTCTCCCCTTGGGGAGATGTGCTGTGGCGGGCCGGGGCAGAAGAAACTTTCCAGGTGGTGGAGCTGGACATGGAGCAGGTACAGCAGGTGCGCCAGCAGCTGCCGCTGCTTTCCGCCCGCCGGGAGGATGTGTATCAGGTGCGTGAACTGAAATAGGAGGCGCCTATGGCCAGAAAGCTCTTTTGCCAGTGGGGACCTTGGGCCTATCGCATCTCCCAGGAGAAGGAGATTCTCCGCCGGAAGATGAAAGATCTTTCCCGGGGCCCCTTTGCCAAAACATTTCAGAAAGAACCATTGCCTCAGTTGATCTATGACCACAAATCCCTCATCCTCCGCCGGTTGGGAGATGTGGATATGGCTTTGCAGCAAAACAAAAAGGTGAATCTGACCCTGGCCGCCCCACGGGTGGATGGAATTCTGATCTATCCCGGGGAGACCTTTTCCTTTTGGCATCTGGTGGGCCGGTGTACCCGCCGCAAAGGATATCAGACGGGCATGACCATCGGCAAGGGACAGGTAGGCCAGGGCGTGGGGGGCGGAATGTGCCAGTTTACAAACCTCATCCATTTCATGGTGCTTCACAGTCCCTTGACCATTCTGGAGCACCACCATCATGACAGCATGGATCTGTTCCCCGATTTCGGCCGTCAGGTGCCGTTTGGGGTGGGTACTTCCATTGCCTATAATTACCTGGATTACCGGGTGAGAAACGACACCCAGCAGGTATTTCAGCTGAAAGTCTGTATCGACGGGGAGTACCTCCACGGCCAGCTGCGGTGCCAGGAACCTCTGCCTTATTGTTGGCATATTCGGGTAGAGGACGAGTA
>JAHZHY010000244.1 GCA_019420045.1 Clostridiales bacterium | reverse complement strand
GTATGAACTTCTTTTTATTTCCCTAAATTGTTGCACTTGATAGTATAATTCACCAGCAGCAAAAAAGAGGGTAAGACTATTGGTCTTACCCTCTCAGACTGTCGAAAAATAGATCCAACTGGAGAGAAACATATACCCTGTCCTTCACCAATCCGCAAAAAGCCGCGACCTGCGCGTGGCCTTTTGCACTTCTCAAGGGGCCAGTGTACGCCAAAGGCGTGCATGCAGACCCTTGCAAAACCCCCTAAAGTGGCTTTTGCCACTTTTTCGACACGCTCAGGGTAAGGCATTGACCTTACCCTCTTTTTCTAGCTGTTCCAGGCGCGGACGAGAGCCCGGGTCAGGGCGGGGATCTCTTCCAAAGGCAGCCGCCCATAGCCGCAAAGCAGGGTGGAGGGCGGCGCTAAAGTGGGATCATAGTAACAGTGAGACAAAGGGAGAAGGTCCACTCCCTGCTCCCGGGCTTTGCGGGCCATTGCTTCTTCGGAAAGGCCGCCATGGAAGCGGAGGAGGAAGTGCAGTCCGGCCTGGGAACCCAGGATCTCCAGATTTGGCCCCAGGGGGGAGGATTTCAAGCTGGATGTAAGTTCTTCCCGACGCTTTTTATACAGGATGCGGGTGCGGTTGAGGTGCCGCTCCCAGTAGCCTTCTTCCAGGAAGCGAAACAGGGTATGCTGCTCAAACCGGGAAACGGTGGAGGATTGGAGAGAGAACAGCCGGTGATAGGCGGGAAGCAGGGACAAAGGCAGCACCAGATAGGCGATACGGATGGAGGGGGCCAGGCTGCGGGAAAAGGTGCCGCAGTAGATCACCCGGTCATGGAGATCGCTGCCCTGCAAGGCGGGGATGGGACGGCCGGCATAGCGGTATTCGCTGTCGTAGTCGTCCTCGATGAGATACCGGCCTTCCTGTTCCGCCGCCCACCGCAGCATCTGGGCCCGGCGGGGAGCAGGCATCACTCCGCCGGTGGGAAACTGGTGGGAAGGGGTGAGATAGGCACAGCAGGCTCCGCTTTCTTCCAGCTTCATCGGGTCCATTCCATCTTTATCCACCGGAATGTGGACAACTTTCCGCCCTAAGTTGCGGAAGGATTGGGCGGCTTTGGGATAACCGGGCTCTTCCATGGCGTATACCGTCTCGGTGGGTAGGAGACAGCAAAGCAAAGTGAGCAGATATTCCATTCCTGCGCCGATGAGCACCTGATGGGGCTGGCACTGAACGCCCCGGTATTGGTGAAGATAGCGGCACAGGGCCTGACGCAGGCACAGGTCCCCTTGGGCTTCCCCTTTGGACAGAAGTTCTCCCTGCCCCATCACTTCTCGAGTGAGTTTACCCCAAGTGGCAAAGGGAAAGGCGCTGGGGTCGGCGGAGCCGGGGGAGCAGTCAAAAGGAAGAGAAGTTTTGGGCGTCTCGGGCGGAGGCGGGGGAGAAAGGGGCCGCTGGGGCGTTGGAAGCTGCGGCAGCGGACAGACATAAAAACCGCTTTTGGGCGCGGCACGAAGGTAGCCTTCGGTGGTGAGCATCTGGTAAGCGGCATCCACTGTGTTGACGCTCACCGAAAGATGTTGGGCCAGGGTGCGTTTGGAAGGCAGTTTTTCCCCGGCTTGCAGCCCGCCTTTTTGGATTTCTTTCAGAATATACCGGTAGAGCTGAAGGTAATAAGGTTCGCCCCCGGAAGTGAGGAGGGGAAAGGTGATGTGGCTCATGATAAAACGCTCCTGCAAATGTGATAGGGTGCAAAAGAACAAAAATCCCGTGCGGGATAAGATCAGATCCCTTCTATCATAGCAGAGGCGGGGCGGGGGAACAAGGTCAGTTTTCCTCCGGACTTTGGAGCAGCCGGGAGAAAGTGCGGTCGATGGCAAAGGCACCCAAGGGGGCGGTGATGAGGATGGCCAGCACCGCCACCGTCAGCACCAGTTCTCCGCAGGGCAGGCCCATGGCCAGGGGTACCGAGCCAATGGCCGCCTGTACAGTGGCTTTGGGGGTATAGGCCAGGGCGCAGAACAGCCGCTCTTTTTTGTTCAGCGGTGTTTTCAGAAGAGAGAGCCCCACTCCCATCATGCGAAAAAGCAGCACGCCCAGCAGCAGCAAAACCGCCATGGGTCCGGCTTTGGAGGCGTAGGACACATCCACCTGAGCGCCTACTAGCACGAAGAGCAGAATTTCCGCACCGCTCCACAAAAGGGACAGCTGCCCGCTGAGGGAAAGGCTGGTTTTGGGGGAAGCATGACGCCAGGAAACCCCCATAGCCATTACAGCTAGCAGACCGGAAAATCCGATGAAGCCGGTGAACAGGTCTTCGGCAGAGGCGAGCAAAAAGGCGCAGGACAGGGCCAGAAGCAGACGGCGGACAGGAAGCAGATTCCATCTTTGGCAGAAGCGGGCCAGAATTTGCCCCAGCAAGAGCCCTGCAAGACATCCCAGAACAATGGAAGTGGGGATGCGCAGAAGATCCAGAGGAGAAAAGCGGCCGGTGGCGCACAGATCAGAAAACACCGAAAAGAGCACGATTACATACACATCGTCGGCAGAAGCGCCGGCCATCACCAGCTGAGGGATGTGGTGGTTTTTACCCCATCCCTTTTCCAGCAAAGAAAGCATTTTGGGAACCACCACTGCCGGAGAAACAGCGGCGATCACTGCGCCCAGCAGGGCGCTTTCCAGCAGGGAAAGCCCCAGCAAAGGAGGAGCCAGCAGGATCATGCCCACGATTTCACAGGTGGCGGGGAGAAAACACATCAGGAAGGCAGGGCGGCCCACCTGCGGCAACTCCCCCACATCCAGGTTGAGACCGGCCCGGGCCAGAATGATCAGCAAGGCCACCTTGCGCAGGTC
>JAHZHY010000243.1 GCA_019420045.1 Clostridiales bacterium | reverse complement strand
GGGCTGCCGGGAAGGCGCTTGTCCGGAAAAAGAACGGTGCCGTCCTTATGAGTGTGCCCAAAGCAGGGCGCTGGAGGGGTGCTGGCAATGTGAAGAATTTCCCTGTCAGGCCCCGGTGTTGCAAAACCTCCGTACCCAGGCTTTTGTGGGGTACATCGGCAAATTTGGCATGGAAAAAATGCTGGATCGGCTGGAAGCCAGGGAAAAGGATGGGATCGTGTATCACCATCCGGGCCTGCTCACCGGTGATTACGATGGGATGGAGAATGAAGAAGAGGTGTGGGCACTGTTGGAGGGGAGGAACAAGCCGGAGAAAGCCTGATCCTGTCATGAATTGTTAAGAAATTCGTTTGGAAAATCCAGTGGCATGGGATGGGCTTTTTCTGCTATACTGTACAAAATACGCCGGAAAGGAAAGCAGAAGGAGGAGCCTATGGAGCTGAGGTTGACAGATCGGGAGGCGCTGGCCCTATACCGGATGCTACTGCGTTGGGAGAAAACAGGCAGACTGGCTCCGAGGGAAGTGGAGGAAGAGCAGCTGCTTTGGGATCTCCAATGCTCGCTGGAAAAGGAGTTGGAGCCGGTGAATGAGGAAGCAACCGGGAGTTGGAGAGAAATGAGAGGGTAATATGAGGGTATATCGGACAGCTATGGCCCTGGCGATGGTGGGCCTTGCGCTCCTTTTGGCAGTGATAGGGACGGGAGTATCCTATCCCCATCCATTCTTTATCATTGGCACTCTGGCAGGGATGGGGTGCGTGTTTCTCAGTCTGCCGCTGTTTTTCATCGCCTGGATTTTGCAGCTGCGCCAGTCTGTGAAAACCAAGCAATATGGATGGGCATTGTGTGTCGCCGTTTTCGGGATTGTTCTCATTGTCCGCGGACTTTTGCAGATATGGTAGAGAAAAAGAGGGATAAAATAAAACGCCGCAGAAATCTGCGGCGTTTTGTTTTGTTCTTCTATTGTTATTTGGCCAGGACCTTTTTCAGTCGGGCGAAGCGGGGCAGACCGTTTTCATAGGGAAGCTGGGTCTCGCCCTGGATCAGGGGCAGGGCATAGGCGATGAAGTCATCGGTGAGACCGGTGTGGTCAGGTTTGATCCACTCGGTGGGCACCTTCTTTTCGGTGTTGGCCACGATGTCCAGGGGAACCGGCTTCATTTCCAGCTGGTATTCTGCGCCTTCTTTCCGCTCAAAGGCCACCATTTTGTCGGTGATGCCGCTGACAGCCAGCTCCACGGCGGTTTTGCCCGCCTGATAGGCTTCTTCAATGTCGGTGAGGGAAGCGGAGTGGGCAGCGCACCGTTGGAGCAGAGACAGCTCGATGCTGCGCACCTTGTAGCCGAAGCAGCTCTTCACTTCGTTTGCCACAAAAGCCCCGGCACCGCCCATCTGCTTGTGACCAAAGGCGTCGGTGGCTACATCCTGGCCGTATTCGGCGATGAATTTGCCGTTCTTGTCCATGATGCCTTCGGAAAGGGCCACCAGGCAGTTGTTCCGCTTGTCATAGACTTCCTTGATCTGGGCCATGGCGGCTTCCAGGTCAAAGGGCTGCTCGGGCAGATAGATCAGGTCGGGACCACCGCCCATATGGGAGGCCAGGACGCTGGCGGCGGTGAGCCAACCGGCGTTGCGGCCCATGATCTCCACGATCACCACAGTGCCAGTGTCATACACATTGGCATCCTGGTAGATCTCCATGCAGGAGGTGGCGATGTATTTGGCCGCCGAGCCGAAACCGGGGCAATGATCGGTGCCAAACAGGTCGTTGTCGATGGTCTTGGGCACGCCCATGATCCGGCACTCATAGCCCTGGCTCATCAGATACTTGGAGACCTTGTTGCAGGTGTCCATGCTGTCGTTGCCGCCGTTGTAGAAGAAGTAGCGGATGTTGTATTTCTGGAAGATCTCCAGAATACGCTTGTAGTCGGTGTCGTCCACGCTGCTGTCCTTCAGCTTGTAACGGCAGGAGCCCAGGGCGGAAGAGGGGGTATAACGCAGCAGGGACAGCTCCTTTCTGTCTTCCTGGGAAATGTCGTAGAGACAGTCGTTCAAAATGCCTTTGATGCCATGGGCACAGCCATAGACGGCGGTGATGCAGTCCTCGCCCAAAGCGGTTTCCAGCACGCCCAGGGCGCTGGAATTGATCACCGATGTGGGGCCGCCGGACTGGCCGAAAAGGCAGGCGCCTTTCAGTTTGTTCATGGTACATGACCTCCATGGAGAGATTGAATTTGAAAAATCAAGTGTAACTGTATTTTACCACACAATCCCTTCTGTGGCAATGAAAGAAAGGCCCCGGGCATTTTGCCCGGGGCCTGAAAGAACGATTGTAATGATTATTCGGCAACCATCACATTGTACAGACGCCAGATGGTCATGTAGGACTGCTGGCGGGTGTAGGTGTCAAAGGGGCTGAAGGTGGTTTCCGATGTGCCATTCATCACGCCCAGAGCCTTCACATAAGCCACAGCCTCCTGGGCATAAGAAGCCACCGAGGAACTGTCGGCAAAAGTCTGGCCGGAAATATCCACATCGGTTTTGCCCATATATTTGCCGATGCGCATCAGAAGAGCAGCGGCGTCCTGGCGGCTGATGGCGCTGTAAGGATCAAAGATGCCGTTGCCGCGGCCATTGATGACACCCAGAGCGTTGGCGGCCACCACATCCCAGCTGTTTGTGTCGGAGAAGGGATAGGCCAGAGCCAGCTCTTCCAGGGTTTTTCCGGTCTCTTCCAGAACGATGTCCTCGATGCTGTCGCCGGAAACCACTTCCAGAAGCTGCACCACGATGGTGGCAAAGTCGCCCCGGGTGATGTTGGCATAATACTGGTTCTGCAGATCGGCGGGGACCAGGCCATGCTGGATGGCCTGAGTCACTTCTTCATAAGCCCAGTCGGACATTTCGCCTTCCTGGGGCAGAGGCTGGGTGTAACCGATGCGGGCAAAGCCATATTTGCCGTTTTCGATCACTGTGATGATCTCATCAGGCGTCATAGTCAGAGAAGATTCCAGCCCGGCGGGGAAATAGGTTTCCTGGGAGATCACATCGGAGCCGGGGACTTCCTTGCCATAGCGGTCGATGCAGAAGGCCCTGCCGTCCTTCACAGCCACGGCCAGACCATCCGAATAGGAAGTGATCCGGGTGTACTCAAAGGGAACCACCACATTGTTCTGGGTGTCGATGACGCCGTATTTGCCGTCTTTGCAGGCAAAGGCCAGACCTTCCAGGAAGGTGCCCAGTGCATCGTACTCAAAGGGGATCACAGTCTTGCCCTGTTTGTCAATGCCGCCCCATTTGCCATTCAGATTCTTCACAGAGGCGATGCCGTCGCAGAAGATCTGATAGGTGGTATAGATACCCCGGACATAGAAGTCCTGATACTGGAAGGGGATCACGGTTTTGCCGTTTTTGTCGATGAAGCCAAAGACAAAGTCCTCACGCTCCACATCGTACTTGGCCAGGGGAGACAGACCCTGGTTGAAGGGACGGGTGTAGGCTTCTTCAGAAAATTCCAGGATGGGCTTGCCGCTTTCGTCCAGATAAAGGCCGTTGCCGCCCATGGCTTCGGTGGCGGCGAAGGTGCCTTCGTTCAGACAGTAGCCCACCCAGTAATCGCCCAGGTAGACCTGCTTGCCGGTGCGGTCAAACACCAGACTGGGAGCATAGTTGTCCACCGACATGATGCTGCCCAGCACCACATAGCCGTTGTGGTAATAGACTTTGGCGGAAGAGTCCAGAAAATCCACAAATTCCTTGGCCTGCTTGTATTCTGTGTCTCCTTCCTCTTTATAGCGCAGGGGGGTCACATTGCCCTGTTTGTCCAGGACGGACCAGAAATACACCGGGGCCGTTGCGCCGTCATATGTGGGATACTCACCCAGAGTGCCCACTACGGCCAGACCTTCGCTGAAGGGGAAGGCATAGTCAAACTGGAAGGGGATGACGGTGTTGCCTTCCATGTCGATGTAGCCCCACTTGCCGTCTTTTTTCACAGCGGCCAGGTCTTGGGAGAAGGAGCCGGCATCCTCATACTGAGGATCGATGATGACCTCGTAGGAAAGGCCTTCCTCCTCGGCGGCTGTGACGGGGAGAATGAGAGAGAACAGGGTACAAACTGCCAGGAACAGGGAAATCGCTGCGCGGGATCGTTTGTGCTTTTTCATTTTTTTCATTCCTCTCTTTTTTGGATTTGCCAGGGTATGACTTAATTTTACAATAAAAAGAATGAAAATACAAGAACAGGAAAATCCATACTGAAATTTTTAAGGAAAAGAAATTTGCATGGCACCTGTTTTTCTGATACAATAACGGAAAGACCTACTTTGGAACGATACGAGCAGGAGGAAAACATCATGCCGCTAGTCAGTACAAAAGAAATGTTTGAAAAGGCCTATAAAGGTGGCTATGCCATCGGTGCCTTCAATGTGAACAACATGGAGATCGTCCAGGGGATCACCCAGGCGGCCATGGAGGAAAATTCTCCGGTGATTCTCCAGGTGTCGGCCGGCGCCCGGAAATATGCCAAGCACAATTACCTCATCAAGCTGGTGGAGGCCGCCATCATGGAAACCGGTCTGCCTATTGCCCTCCATCTGGATCACGGTGAAAACTTCGACATCTGCAAAGCTTGTGTGGACGGCGGTTTTTCCTCTGTGATGATCGACGGCTCCAAGTACAGCTTTGAGGAGAACATTGCCATCACCCGCCAGGTGGTGGAATACGCCCATGCCCACGGCGTCACCGTAGAAGGCGAGCTGGGCAAGCTGGCCGGTATTGAGGACGATGTGAATGTGTCCGATGAGGACGCCCAGTTCACCAATCCCGCAGAGGTGGAAGAGTTCGTCACTCGCACTGGCGTGGACTCTCTGGCCATTGCCATCGGCACCAGCCATGGCGCTTATAAGTTCAAGCCCGGTCAGAAGCCCCGTCTTCGTTTTGACATCCTGGAAGAGGTACAAAAGCGCCTGCCTGGCTTCCCCATCGTGCTTCACGGCGCTTCTTCGGTGCCCCAGGAGTTTGTGGCCCAGGTCAACCAGTATGGCGGCTCCATGCCCGATGCCATTGGCATCCCCGAGGAGATGCTCCGTCAGGCTGCGTCCATGGCGGTGTGCAAGATCAACATCGATTCCGACCTTCGTCTGTGCATGACGGCGGCGGTGCGCAAGCACCTCAGTGAGCATCCCGATCACTTTGACCCCCGGCAGTATCTGGCTGACGGCCGTCAGGCCATCCAGGATATGGTCCAGCATAAGATCCGGGATGTGCTGGGTTCTTCCGGCAAGGCATAAAAACACAAAACAAAAATCGGGCGGGTTTCCGCCCGATTTTTTAAAAGATTTAAAAAAGGAACTATGCTATGAAATATCAGACTATTTTGTTCGATCTAGACGGTACGCTCACCGATCCGGGAGAAGGGATCACCCGCTCGGTGGCCTATGCTTTGGAGAGTTTCGGCATCCATGTGCCTGATCGGAAAGTGCTCTATCCCTTCATCGGTCCTCCTTTGCTGGATTCCTTTATGGAGTTTTACGGTTTTTCCGAAGAAAAAGCCCGGCAGGCCATTGAAAAATACCGGGAATATTTCGGCAAACAGGGCATTTTTGAAAATGAACTCTATCCCGGCGTGCCGGAGGCTTTGGAAGAGCTGAAAAAAGCCGGGGCTCGCTTGGTGCTGGCCACCAGCAAACCGGAGCCTTATGCCAAAGAGATTCTAGAACATTTTCATCTCATGGGTTATTTTGATTTCGTTTCCGGCAGTCAGTTGGATGGGACCCGGAGCAAAAAAGGGGAAGTCATCGCCTACGCCCTGGACCATTGCGGCAAAGGGGTGGAGGATAAGGCTCTGATGGTAGGGGATCGGAAGCACGATGTGCAGGGGGCCTTGGAAAATGGCCTGCCCTGTGCCGGTGTGCTCTATGGCTACGGCAGCCGTGAGGAACTGGAGCAGGCCGGCGCCCAATGGATTTTGGAAACGCCTGCCCAGCTTTCCCAGTTGGCCCGGCTGTAATAAACAAAAAAGAAAGACCGTGCCAGACATCAGGGCATGGTCTTTTTTCACAATCAGCCAATCAGCCGCATTTCAGCTGCAAACGGAGCTTGTCGGCGATCATGGAGATAAATTCGCTGTTTGTCGGTTTCCCCTTTATTTGGGAGACAGTATAGCCAAAGTAACTTTGCAGCACTTCGATATCGCCCCGATCCCAGGCCACCTCAATGGCGTGGCGGATGGCCCGTTCCACCCGGGAGCTAGTGGTGTTGTATTTCTTGGCCACCGAGGGGTAGAGCACTTTGGTCACGGCATTGACTACATCGATGTTCTCAATGGTCATCATAATGGCATCCCGAAGATACTGGTAGCCTTTGATATGTGCAGGCACGCCGATATCGTGGATCACTTCGGTGACCCGGATTTCCATGTCCACCGCCGGATCCAGTGCCCGGACTGTGGGATTTTGCATGGGCACAGGAAGGCTTTTATAGCTGCAGATCCGCTCAGCCAAAGCAGAGATGTTGCAGGGCTTCATCATGAAATAGCTGACGCCCAGGGCTGCAGCTTCGGCAGCCATCTGGTTGCTGGAAAAGGAAGAAAGGACGAAAAACACCGGTTTCTTTCCGGAAGAGGCGCTGGTGATGCGGCGAATGGCGGCCAGGCCGTCCAGTTTGGATAGCACAGTATCCGTGAGGATGATATCGGGGGAGAGCTGGGAAGAAAGCTGCACCAGTTCTTCTCCATCGCTGGCAGCCCCTACCACCTGAATCTCAGGGTGTTCCTCCAGATTTTTTTGCAAAAGAGCACGAAACTCCCCGCTGTCATCGGCCAACAATAGGCGTATTTTGGTATTCATAGCTCACAACTCCGTTATTTGACAAATTGGTGTGTTACCAGCGCTGTAACTATAAAATACCACAATAGATGGGGCCTTTCAAGATGGAACGACCGGAAATTTTACAACAAACTCCGGTTTTGCTCACAAAATGCGGTGATTTTACAACTTTCGTGTCGTTTCGAGCATTCTCTCGACTTTGGGGATTTCAGGAGATCACAAAGCGGGTCACAAGTCCGATGAGGATGCACACTGCACCGGCCAGTCGGGAGGCCAAGCGTCCTTTTTTGGCGTCCATCTGCGCAGGATGGACCGGATGCACGATCCACAGCAGACCGTAGATGATCCAGGCGATATTGGTAAACAGGCCCCGATGAAAGGCAAAAGCCAGAATGTTTGCCAGAATCACCAGAACAACGCCCAGCAGGATCTGTTTTTTGAATGGAGTCATGGGAAATCCCCCTTTGCCATATGAATTGAATTTATTGTATCATATGGCTTTTTGCCTGTCAGCAGGTTCTGGAAAAAATAAAAAAGGGCAGCCAGGAAGGCTGCCCTTTGGGTGTGGCTGTGTTATTGCAGACTGTAAGCGGTATCCAGCATATTTTCAATGAAAATACCGTAGCCCCGGGTGGGATCGTTCACCAGAACATGGGTGACCGCCCCGATGAGCTTGCCGTTTTGCACAATGGGGCTGCCGCTCATGCCCTGGACGATGCCGCCGGTCTTTTCCAACAGCTTTTTGTCGGTGACCTTGATCATCATGTTCCGGTTGCTTTCATCGTCATCGTCGGGGTACACCTTCAGGATCTCTATATCGTAGTAAGCGGTGTCATCTCCCTCCACATTGGCGATGATCTGGGCTTTGCCTTCCTTGATCTGGGATTTGGGGGCGGTCTCTAAGGCCTGTCGTCCTTCATAAAGGGAGGGGTCGGTGATTTTGCCGTAGATACCGCTGTCGGTGTTCTGGTAAAGGACACCCTGGTCACGGGTCAGATCGTATTCGCCCACCAGTTCGCCAGGGGAGCCAACTTCACCTTTTTCCACACCGGCCACCTGAGAAGGCATCAGACTGCCGCCGCCAATGGGCATCAGCTCGCCGGTGTCCTGATCGGCTACGCCGTGGCCCAAAGCGCCAAATGCGCCGTTTTCCGGGTCTACGAAGGTGATGGTGCCGATGCCGGCCAGACTATCCCGCACAAAAGCGCCGATGCGATAGGTGCCGCTGGCTTCATCCTTCACCGGCTTTATCTGGAGGGTCTTTTCCTCTTCACTTCGTTTGAAATGGATGGTGAGTTCGGCCCCTTGGCTGCTTTCCACGGCCTGGGCCATGGATTCGTTGCTGTCTACCGGGGTGTCATTGACTTTGATAATCAGGTCGCCCAGGCGCAGCCCGGCTTTTTCAGCCGGAGAGCTTTGGGAAGAAGGGTCTACCGGAGCAAAGCCCACCACCATGGCCCCTTCGGAAAAGAGCTTGATGCCGGTGGTGTGGCCAAGAGGGATGAGGCGGGTGCTCTCCGGACGGACGATCTCGCCGGAGTCGGTTTTGGATACATTGATGCTGTCGATTTGAGCAGAGACGGCGGCTAAAGCGTCTTCGCCGCCCAGAGGAAACAGGGTCAAAGCGGCAGCAAGAACCAGGGACAATGTCCCCGCGCCCTTGCCGATCCGGCCCCAGATAGAATTGCGTTTGTGATTTTTGTCCATGGGATTTCACTCCTTTCTGCCACGCCTATTACTATTCCCGCCGCTATGGTTGATACTTTGCAAGAATAATGGTATTCTGTTTATAATCTGCTAAGGGAAAAAACGGTTCTTGCAAAAGAAACGGAGGGGAAAGGCTGTGAAACTGGCCATTGTGGGCTCCCGGACCATGGGAGAAGAATTTTATGAATTGCTGGAGAAAAGTGTTCCCGATGGAGTGACCACCATCCTCAGCGGCGGAGCCAACGGGGCCGACAGCCTGGCCAGGCGCGTGGCCCAAGAACGGAAGATTCCCTTGGAGGAGATCTTGCCCAATTATAAAATTTTTGGGAAAATGGCTCCTATTGTGCGCAATCGGGAAATCGTGCAGAAAGCCGATCTGGTGCTTTGTCTGTGGGATGGAGCATCCCCGGGCACACGGAATGTGATTTCACTTTGTATGGAGCTGAATAAGCCCTTTCAGCTGCTGGAGCCGGAACTTTAAAAAGAAAATTTGATCCTATCAGAATTTTTCCCCGATTTTTCATGAAATCTCCGTGAGGAATCGGGGTTTTACTTGTTTTGAAGAGAAAAATGTGGTACAATACAATAAATTAGCAAAGCGAAAAGGAAAATTTTTGTTTAAATTGATGGCCTGACGGCTGAAAAAGAAAAATGGATATATAGGTGACACTGTATGGCGGCTTAAAGAAGGAGGCGGCGTGATGTATACAGTGGGCGAAAAGGTGGCGCATCCCATGCATGGCGCGGGAGTGATCGAGCAGATCATACCCCGGGAAGAAGGGGGGAAAGAGCGCCTTTTTTACCTTTTGCGCCTCTGTGTAGGCTCCATGACGCTGCTTTTGCCCTGCGAAAGCTGCGGGGCCGTGGGGCTGCGGCCCACCGTTTCCCGGGAAGAAGCCCAGGACCTTCTGGACAAGCTGGGGGAGATTCCTGTGTGTCAGGAGGGGAATTGGAACCAGCGATATAAAGACAACATGCAGCGCATCCGCAGCGGTGACCTGAAACAGGTGGCCGTGGTCATCCGCAGCCTGCGGCGGCGGGATGGTCAGAAGAACCTGTCCACTGGTGAGCGGAAAATGCTTTCCAGCGCCAAAAAAATCCTGGTTTCAGAACTGGCCTTGGTGCTGGAGCAGGATTATGGACAGATCGAGCATATCGTGGAAAAAACATTGGTATAGTATGATAAAGGGCAGCCGGTCCTCTGGAGTGGCTGAGAGGGAGGGGATCGGATTTGCTGAAACAGCTGCATTCTTTGCTGAAAAAGAAAGAGCGTCCTTATACCGCCGCGGTGGTGGCCGCCGGCGGCAGCGCCCGTCGGATGGAAGGGGTGGATAAACTCCTGGCCGAGATCCATGGCGTGCCGGTGATCGCCTATACTTTGCTGGCGCTGGAAAAAAGCTCCTGTGTGGATGAGATCGTGGTGGCGGCATCGGAAGGGAATTTCCTGCCTATCACCGAGATCTGCCGG
>JAHZHY010000242.1:3933-6551 GCA_019420045.1 Clostridiales bacterium | reverse complement strand
ATTTCACGGATCTGATTGATGGGGGTGATGGTTTCAGAGATGTGGCGGATCTCACAGTTGTTCTGGGGAAAATACGAGATCAGGGAAGAAAGGGCCTGAACGCTGGAAGGATTGCTCATCAAGGACAGCACCACATTGCCCGAGGTGTTTTCCAACAGGGAAACACAGGAGGAATAAATGGCGGAAGAGGAGCCCCAGAGCCGGGTGTCACCGCTGGGGTCCCACAGACGGTAACCAGCCTGGATCAAAGCGTCCCGCTCTTCCTGAGAGAGATTCTGGCTGCCTCCCGGCACCATCAAAGCCCGGCTGTGGGTTTTGGTCACCGCCTGGATCACATCCTGGGTGTCCCGGGCCTGGCGAAGAAGCTCTTCGGTGGATTGGAAGGTGGAGCCGTCCCCATAGAGGTTGTTTCCGATCACATGGCCACTGGCCGCGGCCCGCAACAGATAATCGCTGTTTTGCCCCTGGCTCCGGGGGGTGACAAAGAAGGCGGCGGTATAATTGTTGCTGTCCAGAATGTCCAGAATCTCGGCGGTATATTCGTTCATATCCCCTTGAATGGCCAGATAAACCACCTTGGCGTTGGGGGTTTCCGGGGTGTCCGGCTCACCGCTGGTGCTGGGAATCTCCGGTTCACCTGGATCGGTGGGCGTGTCGGGGTCCACCGGCGTAGGTGGTGTGGGGGTGTCAGGGTCCGGATCGGTGCCCTGGTTGTAGGTGGCCTGGTATTGGTCGTAGATGCTGCGCATCACCGAAAAACCTTTGCTCACCAGATCTTCATCGGATATGCCGCTGTCGTCGGTGTTGATGCGGATCACCGGCCCCAGCAATGTGCTGGACAGATAGGAATACCGGAAGCCAAAAGCGTCGCACACCACACGGGCCGGCACATAATAGGTGCCGTTATGGCGTACAGCATTGGCGGGATATACATTGCCCTGCTCGTCCCGGGTGATGGCGTTGGCCATATCGAAGGTGAGGATGTGGTTGATATTATAAAGAACCAACTGATTGTTGACGCTGTCGTATTTGCCTATCAGGCCGGGGTTGGGGGCGGCGGCGAATGTGGTGTAGGGAACATAGGGCAGGCCGCCGATGATGGTGGGCATGGTGGAGGGAGTCAGGTTCCGCAGGAAGGTGTCGTTGATGGCGGTGAAAATGACGCTGGGCGCGGCTCGGGTGGGCAGCGGGGAAAAGCAGGCCCAGAAAAACAGCAGGGAAAGCACCAAAGCACAAAACCGTTTTTTCACCGGGAATCCTCCTTTTTTATTTCTCAGCCCATTTCTGTTTATTATATCGGAATTCCTTTCGGGGTGCAAGGAGGGAACGCTGGAAAAAACATCGCATAGACTGAAGGGAGGAGGTGTGCTTTTTTATGAAAAATCCCAGTTTAATGATATTTCGCTCGGTGACCTATGCCCAGCGGGCCGGGAGGGTGCTGGAGAAACAGGGGATCACCACTTATATGCTGCGCAGTCAGGCCATTCTGGGCGGCGGTTCCTGCAGCTATGCGCTGAAGGTCACCCCTGGGGAACTGGAACGCGCTTTGGAGATTTTGCGCCAATGTGAGATCCCGGTGAACGGGGTTTATGTGCTGGATCAGTGGGGGCATTACCAAAAGGCCCAATAAAACAGGAGGGGAATGGGATGATTTATCTGGACAGCGGCGCCACCACTTTGCAGAAGCCAAAGCAGGTGTTCCGGGCCGTGCAGAAGGCCATGGAATCTTGCGCCAATCCGGGTCGGAGCGGCCACCGGCCAGCCCGGGAGGCAGAGCGGGTGGTCTATTCCTGCCGGGAAGAGGCAGCAGAGCTCTTTGGTCTGGACCGGCCGGAGCGGGTGGTTTTCACCCAGAATGCCACCCATAGTCTGAACCTGGCTATTAAAAGCCTGCTCCATGAAGGCGGCCACGCCGTCATCACCGGCTATGAACACAACAGCGTAGTGCGGCCGTTGGAGGCTATGAAAGGGCAGGGGGTTACTTACACCGCCGTGCCTTCCTGCCTGTTTGACCCGGAGGACATGGCCCGACAGATGGAACGGGCCATCACGGAAGAAACCCGGTGCATGATCGTGTGCCACGCGTCCAATGTGTTCGGCTCCATTGCTCCTTTGGATGAACTGGACCGGATCTGCTTGCGGCATGGGCTGCCTATGATCGTGGACGCTTCCCAGTCGGCGGGTACTCTGCCTCTTTCGGTGAAAAAGTACCCCAGTGCGGCCTTTTTCTGTATGCCGGGACACAAGGGGCTCTATGGGCCCCAGGGGACAGGACTGCTGATTTGCTGTAAAGATGGTCCTCTTTATACTGTCGTGGAAGGCGGGACAGGGAGCCGGTCGCTGGAAGTGACTCAGCCGGATTTTCTGCCCGATGCTCTGGAAAGCGGAACCCTCAATGTGCCGGGGATCGCCGGACTTTGGGAAGGGCTGAAATTCATAAAGCGGCAGGGGGAGAAGGAAATTCTCCGGTGGGAGCAGGAGCTGATCGGCACATTGGTGCAGCAGCTGAAGGGCCATCCTTCTCTGCGGGTGTTCGCCGGAGGAGAAAACCAGGGCGGGGTGCTGTCGGTAGTTTTTCCGATCCCGTCGGAGGAAGCGGCGGAAAAACTGGCCGCCCA
>JAHZHY010000242.1:0-3923 GCA_019420045.1 Clostridiales bacterium | reverse complement strand
CATCTGTGTCCGCGCCGGGCTTCACTGCGCGCCCCTGGCCCACCGCACCGCAGGAACCCTGCCTGACGGCACTGTGCGCCTGAGCGTTTCGGCTTTCAACACAAAGCGGGAGATGCTCCGGGCCGCCGATGCCATGGCCAAAATGTTAACGAATTAAAAATGTTTCCCATTTTTTCTTTTTTGATATTGAAAAGAAGAGCGCTTATTGATAGTATAATAAGTAAATTATACATTGAAAATAGGTGTTTCCATGGAATTTGTCGATAATCTGACTCATTTTATCCGATTGCTTACCGTGGCGGACCTGGTGGATATCCTGCTGATCTCTGTGGTGGTCTACAAGGCCCTCAAGCTCATCCGTCACACCAATGCGGAAAAACTGGTCAAAGGCATTGTGTTATTGCTTTTGGCAACGCTGGTCTCCGGCGTCTTCAAACTGAAAGTCATCCAGTTTTTGCTGGATCAGCTGATGCGGATGGGCCCCCTTGCTGTGGTGGTCATCTTCCAACCCGAACTGCGGAAAATGCTGGAGCAGTTCGGGCGGAGCAAGCTGCCCTTTTTGCACCGGCCCGGTGCCATGGGGGATGAAAAGACTTTGCAGATCGCCATTATGCGCATCATGGAGGCCGTCTCCTCCATGGCCTGGTCCAAAACCGGCGTGCTGCTGGTGTTCGAGCGGGGAGATAACCTGGACCATATCGTCAAAACAGGTTCTACCATCGACGCCGAAGTCAATGCGGAACTTCTGAAAAACATCTTTTACAACAAAGCGCCCCTGCACGATGGCGCCGTCATCATCAGCCAGGGCCGGATCAAGGCGGCAGGCTGTCTGCTGCCCCTTTCGGCCAATCTGAACATCAGCAAAGAGCTGGGGACCCGTCACCGGGCCGCCGTGGGCATGAGCGAAATTTCCGATGCCTTGTGCGTGGTAGTTTCGGAGGAAACCGGCTCCATCTCCCTGGCCGAGGGCGGCATGCTCAAACGGCATCTGGCGGTGGAGACCCTGGAGCGGCTGCTCATCAACGGCCTGATGCCCGCCGATGAGGAAAAGACCTCTTCGGGCAACCTGTTTGCAAAGCTCAGGGGGAAGAAAAAATGATGGAATGGATTCGAAAACACGATATTCTCACCCGGGTGCTTTCGGTGCTGGTGGCCATGATGCTCTGGCTTTATGTGGTGGAAAACAACGATGAGGATACCACCAAAACCTATCGGGACATCGGCATCCAGATCCAAGGTCTGGATACTTTGCGGGAAAACGGCATGACGATCATCGATGGCGCCGATACCACGGTGGATGTGACGGTGATCGGTAAATGGGACGCCCTGCTCAATGTGCGGCAGGACAAATTCCTCATTACAGTGGATGTGTCCAACATCACAGCCCCCGGTGTATATGAGCTTCAGTACACCGTGGCCACCAATGTGGATGGGGCCCGGGTGGCGGATAAAAATCCCCGCCTGATTACTCTGACCATCGACCGGATCATCAACAAGAGCGTTCCGGTGGATCTGGAAGTCACCGGCTCGGTGCCCGATGGGTATCTGCTGGATGACAACTATGTGGTTTCTCCCACGGCGGTGGAGGTCCAGGGGCCGGAGAGCCAGCTGGCTAATATTGAAACGGCCTACGCTACCGTGGATGTAAGCGATCTGAAGCAGACCTCCACCATGAAGGTTCCTTATACTCTGCTGGACGCCCAGGGCGAGCCGGTGGATATGAGCCGCATCACGGTGGAAGAGGCAGCGGTGAGCGTCACCATTCAGGTGCACAAAGCGGGCGTGGTGCCCTTGGTGCTGGATGTGACCGGAATCCCCGGCCTGCCGGACAGCGCCGTCACCTATACCATTGACCCGGCCAATGTGGAGATCAAGGGAACACCGGAGACACTGGCCACCATCAACAGCATCAATCTGGGCAGTGTCAGCCTGGCCGCTTTGCTGGGCCAGGGCCAGAGCCAGGTAACTTTGCCCATTATCCTTCCCAATGGCGTCACATCGGAGAATGCTCCGGCGGAAGCCACGGTCACCTTTGATTTCAGCCATTTGGAGGAGAAGACCCTTCAGATCCCGGTGGAGCAGTTTACCGCTGTGGAGGGGTATGAATTTGTGACCCAGTCCTTGGAAGTGCGGCTGCTGGGTGTGGAACAGGCTGTAAATGCACTGACCGCTCAGAATATAACAGTTACTTTTGATCCTGCGGAATTGGGCCAGCTGGCCGAAGGCGAACAGGCCACAGTTTCGGCGGTGGTCACTTGCGGCGTCGACGATGTGGTGGTGCTGGGCAAATATGAGCTGACGGTGACGCCAGCCGTAGTGGAAGTGGTACCAGAAGAATGAGTTTGATTGTTTCAGGCATCCGCCTGCCCTTTGAGCAGGCGGATGCATCTGCGCTGGAACATGCGCGCCGGCAGTGCGGCCTGGGTAAAAACCAGGTGACCGCCAGCCGGATTTATAAAAAATCCCTGGATTTGCGCCATGGAAAATTGACCAAGGTCTTTTCCGTTTTGCTGGATACCCCCTTGGAAGAGCGGGTCTTGCAGCAAAAGGGAGAAGGGCCTATCCGGAAAAAAGCGGCGCCTTTGCAGCTTTCTCCCGGGGGAGAAAAGAAGATGGCCCATCCGCCGGTGGTGGTAGGGCTGGGGCCTGCCGGGCTGTTTGCCGCTCTGATCCTGGCCGAGCAGGGTTACCGGCCTTTGGTGCTGGAGCAGGGCGCGCCCCTCCCGGAGCGGGATCGGGTGATAAAAGCTTTTCAGGGCGGCGGCCCTTTGCATGAAAAGATCAATATCCAGTTTGGCGAAGGCGGGGCGGGGGCTTATTCCGACGGAAAGCTCACCACCCGTATCCATGATCCTCGGTGCGAGCTGGTGCTGGAGCAGCTCTTGCGCCATGGCGCGCCGCCGGAGACCGCCTTGGCGGCCAAACCCCACATCGGCACCGACCTTCTCAAAGGAGTGGTCACCTCCATCCGCCAGCGCATAGAGCAGCTGGGAGGACAGGTGGAGTTTCACTGTACTGTCACCGGTTTTCGCCGGGAAGGGGACAGGCTGAAGGCTATTGTTACCGACAAAGGGGAGATCCCTTGTGAGGTGGCGGTGCTGGCCGTGGGCCACAGTGCCCGGCCTTTGTTCCGCACCTTGGCGGAAGAGGGATTCGTTCTGACGAGGAAAGCCTTTTCCGTGGGAGTGCGTGCAGAGCATCTTCAGGAGACCATCGACCAGGGCCGCTATGGGACCTATGCCGGGAAAGCAGAACTGCCTCCGGCGGAATACAACCTGTCCTGGCGGCAGGGAGAACGGGCCTGTTATTCCTTTTGTATGTGCCCGGGAGGACAGGTGGTGGCCGCGGCCAGCGAGCAAGGAGGCGTTGTCACCAACGGCATGAGTTATCATGCCCGGGATGGCCGCAATGCCAACGCCGCTCTGGCGGTGTCGGTGCTGCCGGAGGACCTTCCCGGAAGCGATCCTTTGGAAGGGGTTCGGTTCCAGCGGCAGTTGGAGCAAAAAGCCTTCCAGATAGCAGGAAAGAATTTTGCCGCTCCGGTGCAGACCTATGGGGATCTGCGGGAAGGCCGGGTGTCCAGCCGGTTCGGCCGGGTGCAGCCTACCTATGATCGGGGCACGGAATTTGCCGATCTGCGGCAGGTGCTGCCTTCCTTTGTGTGGGAGATGCTGCTGGGGGCCATGCCTCGGTTTGGCCGCCAGGTGCCCGGATTTGACGGAGAGGACACTCTGTTTACCGGGGTAGAGACCAGAACATCTTCACCGGTGCGCATTCTGCGGGGAGAGGATCTGTTTGCTCCCGGCTGTCAGGGGCTCATTCCCTGCGGGGAAGGGGCTGGCTACGCCGGCGGGATCATGAGCGCCGCTGTGGACGGCATCCGGGCGGCGGAGCGGATTTTAGAAGAATACCGTCCTTTGGAG
>JAHZHY010000241.1:2286-8784 GCA_019420045.1 Clostridiales bacterium | reverse complement strand
AGTGGGGCTTCATGGCCACCACGACCCCTCGCATCCCGGCGCTTTCCAGCTGGAACACCCCGGAGGTCTTGCCCTGAGAGAGCATCTCATAGACCCCTTTGTCCTCATAGTCGATATTGTGCAGGTCCAGCTCCACCCCGCTTTGCTTCACCAGTTCCACAGCGTCGTGGAGGATGGTCAGGTTCCGCAGCCCCAGAAAATCCATTTTCAAAAGGCCCAGCTCTTCCAGGGTGGTCATGATATATTGGGTAACGACACCCTGGTCGTTTTTGGCCAGAGGCACATAGCGATGCACCGGCTCCTTGGTGATGACCACACCGGCAGCGTGGGTAGAGGCATTGCGGGGAGTGCCTTCCAGTTTCCGGGCGGTGTCCAGAAGAGTGTGCACCCGCTCATCGCTTTCGTACAGGCTGCGCAGTTCCCGGGAGACCTTCAAAGCCTTGTCCAGGGTGATTTTCAGTTCCTGAGGCACCAGCTTTGCCACCGCATCCACTTCGGCATAGGTCAGTCCCGCACCGCCGCCTTGGCCGCCATGGTGCCGAAGGTGATAATCTGGGCCACATGGTCTTCTCCGTATTTTTCCACCACATAGTCGATGACCTCCTGCCGCCGTACGCCGCAGAAGTCCATATCGATATCGGGCATGGACACCCGTTCCGGGTTCAAAAACCGTTCGAAATACAGGTTATAGCGCATGGGGTCGATGTCGGTGATGCCCAGGCAATAACTGACCATGCTGCCTGCGGCGCTGCCCCGCCCAGGGCCCACCGGGATATCCCGGGACCGGGCAAAGCGGACGAAATCGGCCACAATGAGGAAATAGTCGGTAAAGCCCATGCGGCAGATCATGTCCAGTTCGTATTCCAGACGCTCCCGGTAGGAAGCATCCTTGTCGGGGTACAAGCGGGCAAAGCCCTCATCGGCCAGATGACGCAGATAGCCCTCGGCGTCATAGCCTTCGGGCACATCGAAGGCCGGCAGGTGCTGCTCTGAAAAATCGAACTCCACCTGGCAGCGCTCTGCGATCTTCACTGTGTTGGAAATGGCCCCGGGGAATTTGTCCTCGGGAAAGAGCTGTGCCATCTCCTCTCCGCTTTTCAGGTAGAATTCTTCCCCTTCAAAGCGCATCCGGTTGGGCTCATCCACCGTTTTTCCTGTCTGGATGCAAAGGAGCACATCCTGGCTGGAGGCATCCTCCCGCTTGAGATAATGGGCGTCGTTGGTGGCCACCAATCCCACGCCCAGCTCTTTGGCCAGACGGCACAAGCCCTCATTGACCTTCTTCTGTTCCGGGATGCCGTGGTCCTGCACCTCGATGAAATAGTTCTCCGGGCCAAACAGATCCCGGTATTGTGTGGCCAGCTCCAGGGCACCTTCATAGTTGTCCTGATCCAGCAGCTGGGGCACCTGCCCGGCCAGACAGGCCGACAGACAGATCAGCCCTTCGTGGTATTCTTTCAGCAACTCCCAGTCCACCCGGGGCTTGTTGTAAAACCCCTGGAGAAAGCCCTGGCTCACCAGATAGATCAGGTTTTCATATCCCTTCTGGTTCTGGCACAAAAGCACCAGGTGATAGGCTTCCCCGTCCAGTTCTGCTGTTTTGTCAAAGCGGCTGCGAGGCGCCACATAGACCTCGCAGCCGATGATGGGATGGACTCCTTCCGCCTTACAGGCTTTATAAAAATCAATGCACCCGTACATCACCCCGTGATCGGTGATGGCCAGGGACTGCTGCCCCAGCTCTTTGGCTCTGCGGGGCAGTTCCGCCACAGGGCAGGCGCCGTCCAACAGGCTGAATACGCTGTGCACATGCAAATGGACAAAATCAATGGCCATAGTATCTTTATCTCCCAATTTCTTTGCCTTTTGTCAATCTTCCAACTTGGCCGCCAGCTGCTCCAGCTTCCGCAGCCGGTTGTTCAGCCCCGGTTTGGAAAGAGGCGGATCGAAATGCTGCAAAAGCTCTGTGAGGGATTCTTCCGGATGCTCCATACGCACCCGGGCGGTCTCTCGCAGACTTTCGGGCAGCTGCTCCATCTGCCCCGCTTTTTCCAATCTTCCAATGGCATGACACTGGCGGGCAGCAGCTTCCACCGTTTTCCCCAGATTGGCCGTCTCGCAGTTGACCTTCCGGTTGATGTTGTTGCGGAAATCCTTTTCCACCTTCCGTAGCCGGAAATCCATGGCGGCCCCAGGGGCTCCCATGCGGCCGATGATATCTTCAATCACATTGCTGTCTTTGTAGTAAAGCACAAAATTTCCCCGGCGGGAAACAAACCCGCAACTAAGGCCCATTTCTTCCAACAGCAGCACCGTCTGCCGGGCCACATTGTAATGGGAAGTCACCAGTTCCAGGTGATACCCCCGCCCGGGAGCCGACACATATCCACCGGTGAGAAAAGCTCCCCGAAGGAAGGCGATGCGGCAGCAGTCTTCTTCCACCACCGCCCGGTTGAGATGAAGGGCGGTCCCTTCGAATTCATATCCAAAGGCGGAAAAAACCCGCCGCAAAGAAGGCGGGTCTTCCAAAACCAAGGCATTGGTCCCATCGGACCGAGGACAAATTTCCACACCGGCGCACCGGCGGAGAAGCTGCCGGACTCTCCCTCGCACCGCCGCCAGGTCACTATGTACCCGCAGGCGGCTTTGGGAGAAAACCGCGGCAAAGAGCAGCATCCCATAACACTCCGCCCGGGCGCAGCAATCCTTGCCCGGTCCCAGGCGGCAAAGCTCTTCTTTGATCTGTTGTGTAAAGGACATCTTATTCCTCCTGCCGCAGCATCAGTTCATCGTAATAACGCAGCACTTGCTGCCGTGGCGCCAGCCGGGCAGCAGTTTTCATCACCGCATAGGCCAGGCGCAATGGGTCATGGCGGACAAATTGAGCATCCCGGGACAAAATGGATTCCCCCGTCAGCTCCACCCCCATCTGCCGGAATTCCCGGGGATCGGGCCAAAGCTGCCGGGCGCTCTCACCGGCGTATTTTTCCAGCAGTCTGCGGGCCACCCGGTCGGTGTTATAGAGGCACACATCGGCCTGCCCGCCGTGGCTCATCAATGCCTTGAGATGATCCGAAGCACTGTACCCTTCGGTCTCGCCATCCTGGGTCATGATGTTGAGAATATAGATTTTCAGTCCCCGGGAGCGGCGGATGGCCTCCGACACTCCATCCACCAACAGATTGGGGATGATGCTGGTATACAGGCTCCCCGGCCCCAGGATAATCAGATCGGCCTCGTCAATGGCCTTGATCACTTCCGGCAAGGCCTTGGCCCCCTCCGGCTTGAGCCCCACCTTCTGGATCACCAGATTGTTCTGTTTTTTTGCCTTGGTGATGGCAGTCTCTCCTGTGACACAGGAGCCGTCTTCAAACTGGGCGCACAGGCTCACATTGCTGGTGGTCACCGGCAAGACCTGACCTGTAACCGCCAGAAAATCATTCATCCGGGCCACGGCGGTGCGGAAGGAGCCGCACACCCCATTGAGGGCCAGCAGAAACAGATTTCCAAAGCTCTGGCCTTTGAGGGAACCTTCGGGAAAGCGGTAATTGAGCAGTTCGTTCATGGCGTCGCTGGTGTTGGCCAGCGCCAGCAGGCAGTTGCGGATATCTCCCGGCGGGAGCATCCCGTACTCGTCCCGCAAAACGCCGCTGCCGCCGCCATCATCGGTGACGGTGACGATGGCGGTAATGTTGTCGGTATATTCTTTCAGCCCCAGAAGCAGCGTAGAAAGGCCGGTACCTCCGCCGATGGCCGCCACCTTGCGTCCCGCCGCCCGGGCGGCCCGCAACAGATCATGGGGCACTTGGTTTTGCAGCATACCACCGGCCTCCTAGTGCTTTTTCACATCCCGATGGCGCACGGTCACATTCCGGGCGTGCTTGCCCAGCAGCTGACCCAGATGCCGGGCCACCGACACCGAGCGGTGCTGACCGCCGGTGCAGCCGATGGAAACCACCAGGCTCATCTTCCCCTCTTCGATATAACGGGGAATGAGAAATTCCAACAGCGAACAGACCCGCTCGCAGAAATCCTCCGCCGCCGGGTCGGAAAACACATAGTCAAACACATCCTGATCCAGGCCGGTTTTGTTTTTCAGCTCAGGCACATAGTAGGGATTCTTCAGAAAGCGCACATCAAACACCATGTCCGACTCCCCAGGTATGCCGTGTTTGAAGCCAAAGGAGCCAACGGAAATGACCATGCTGTCCCCTTCTTCTCCACCGGCAAACAAACTGACCAGATAGGCCCGGAAATCGGCAGGAAGCAGAGCGCTGGTGTCGATCATAAAATCTGCCCGGCGGCGAATGGGTTCCAGAACCCGCCGCTCCTGATAAAGTGCCTGTTCCAGATCCATGTCCGCCGTCTGCAAAGGATGACGCCGGCGGCTTTCCTTGTGCCGGTTGGTCAGAATGGCGTTGCGGGCGTCGAGAAACAGGATCCGATAGGAAAAATCCGGTCCTCTGGCATCGTCCAGCTCCTGACACAGCTCCTCAAAGCCGTCACCGCTGCGGGCATCCACCACCAGGGCCACCCGGTCAAATTGCTCCCGGCTTTTTTCAAACAGCTGAATAAACCGGGGAATGAGGGAAACCGGCATATTGTCAATGCAGTAATAGCCGATATCTTCCAGCACATCCACCGCCATGCTCTTGCCGGCACCGGCCATGCCCGATATGATCAAACATTCCATGAAAAGCCACACTCCTTTCCAGACATCATCTTGGCGATCGTTACCGCCGGTGGGTCACCACCCGCACTTCTCTTTCCAGAGAAACGCCGGTCTTTTCCAGCACCACTTCCTCGATGTGCTCCATCAAAGCGATCACATCGGATGCGGTGGCCTTGCCGGTGTTGACAATAAACCCGGCATGCTTGGTAGAAACCATGGCTCCCCCGATCTGATATCCCTTCAGGCCGCACTGCTCAATCAGTTCTCCTGCATAATGGCCTTCGGGGCGCTTATAGACGCTGCCGGCGGAAGGCTGATCCAAAGGCTGCTTCTCCCGGCGACGAGCAGCGTAATCGCTCATTTTTTCCTGAATTTCCTTCTGGTCTCCCGGCTGGAGCTTGAACTCGGTGTAAAGCACCACATTTCCCGGTTTCTCCTTGAACATGCTGGTGCGGTAGCCAAACAGATGATCCTGGGGGGCCAGCATATGGAGCTTGGCATTTGCGTCCATATAGCAGGTGCGCTGCACCAGATTCCCCACTTCTCCGCCGTAAGCCCCGGCGTTCATGCACAGAGCACCGCCCACGGTGCCGGGAATCCCCTGGGCAAATTCCAGCCCGGTGAGGCCGTTCTGGGCCGCTACCGTGGCCACCTGGGACAAAAGGGCCCCGGCTTCCGCCCGGATCACCCCGTCGTCATCCACATAAATGCCCCCATAATTGGGCACGGTTTTGATCACCAGACCCTTGTATCCCTCGTCGGGGAAAATCAGATTGGAGCCGTTGCCCATGACCATGCAGCGGAAGTTGTTCTTTCCCGCCAGATAAACCAGGCTCACCAGTTCCCGGATGTCCCGGGGCTGGGCCAGCATGGCGGCGGGGCCGCCCACCTGCATGGTGGTGTGACGGCTCATGGGTTCATCCCAATAGATCTTGATATCTTCTTTTTCAGCGGCTTGGCTCAAGGAATTGTTCTGTTCCATAGTGTCCTCCCAATGCGCATAATATTCTACTATAATTATAGCACAAACCCCTCTCCATTGGTAGTGGAGAGGGGAGATTTCTCCCACCCATGGAAAAGAAAAAGGGCGGACAACCAATCCGCCCTTTTTTCAGGTGTGGTTTAATCGTTTTCTTCCGGGTTCTGCTGGGCCAGCATGGTGCGGTACAGCTTATCGCTCAGTTCTTTTGCGGCGTTGTGGCCCATGCGCTTGTTCCGGTTGTTCATGGCGGCCACTTCCAGGATTACCGCCAGATTCCGTCCAGGATGCACCGGAATGGTCAAAGCCGGCACCTTGATATCCAGAATGGTCATGGTCTCTTCGTCCACGCCCAGCCGGTCATAGGGCTTGCCGTCTTCCCATTTTTCCAGACGCACCACCAGATCCACTCGCTCGGTGGGCTTCACCGAACCCATACCGAAGATGCGGCGCACATCGATGATACCGATGCCACGCAGCTCGATAAAATAGCGGATCATTTCCGGCGCCGAACCTACCAGCGTCTTGGCCGACACCTTTTTGATGTCCACGGCGTCATCGGCGATGAGCCGGTGACCACGCTTGACCAGCTCGATGGCGGTCTCGCTTTTGCCGATGCCGCTGCCGCCCAGCAGAAGGATGCCTTCGCCATACACCTCCACCAGCACGCCGTGAAGGGTGGTGGTGGGGCCCAGGTGCACATGGAGGGAAGAGGTCATGGCAGCCATCAGGTCGGTGGTATATTCCGCAGAACCGGCCACTGGCACACCGTATTTTTCAGCCATGGCCAGACACTCGGGAGAAGGCTGATAATCTCTGGCAAAAATCAGCAGAGGGATCTTTCTTT
>JAHZHY010000241.1:0-2276 GCA_019420045.1 Clostridiales bacterium | reverse complement strand
GCTCAAAAACTTTTTCCCGCTGCTGGGAATCCAGCCCCTGCAAAAAGGCCCACTCTACTTTTCCCAGCACCTGGATGCTGCCAGCGTCAAAATGATCGTAAAAGCCCACCAGCTGCAAGCCTGGGCGGTACACATCCATGCTGGTCACATGGGACTCCAGACAGCCCGCCGGCGCATAAAACAGATTCAAATGAAATTCATCGATGATCTGATGCAATTTGACAAAGGGTTTCTCCATCGTCAAAACCTCCTTTTAACATCGGCCACGCGGCCTGTCCTATCTGTTTCCATTATAGGGGATGAAAGAAAATTTGGCAACAGAATGATTTTTTTCGAATAATCCTTGATTTTGAAAAACAGTTGTGGTAATATAGCTTGTGTCGCTTTGTAGCTTATGGGTAAAGGAGGTGCAGAAAAATGGCAAAGTGTGATATTTGCGGCAAGGGCGTCAGCTTCGGCATCAAAGTCTCCCATTCACACAGAAGATCGAACCGGACCTGGAAGCCGAATGTGAAGCGTGTAAAAGTGCTGATCAACGGCACTCCCAGCCATGTCAATGTCTGTACCCGGTGCCTTCGTTCCGGCAAGGTCACTAGAGCTATCTAAGGCCTTTCCCTGGAATATGTGTGAAACATCAAACCCTCTGCTTTGGCAGAGGGTTTTTGATTTTTATTTTTTCTGCGTTATAGACAAAGAGCCTGTCCGGTTTCCCGGACAGGCTCTTTGTCTATCGAAAAATTTCTGCCGTATGAGTGATCCTTTCGCTGGATTTTAATCAATCCGCAAAAAGCCGCGACCTGTGCGTGGCTTTTTGCACCTCTCAAGGGACAAGTGTGCGCCGAAGGCGTGCATGCAGTTCCTTGCAAAAACTCGAAAAAGTGGCCAAAGCCACTTTTTCGACACGCTCAGCCTGCCCGGTTTCCCGGACAGGCTCTTTCTTTTACCAGTTGATATGCTGCATCCAGCTTTCCTGGGTCTCGCTCTTTTTATCCCGGGTCATCAGCGCCCGCACGGTCTCATCCAGGGGTTTGCCCTCATAGAGCAGGCCGTAAACCGCCTGGCAAATGGGAAGTTCCAGATCCTTCCCCTGAGACAGGGCATGAACAGCCTGGGCGGCAAAATACCCTTCCACCGTGGCCCCCACCTTCTGGATGGCTTCTTCCGGAGAAACACCCGAGCCGATGAGCAATCCAGCCCGCCGGTTGCGGGAATGCTGGGAAATGCAGGTGACGATCAGATCGCCCACACCGGAAAGACCGGTGAAGGTTTCAGGCCGTCCACCCAGAGCCACACCGAAGCGGGCCATTTCCATAATGCCCCGGGTCATCAGCATGGCTTTTGTGTTGTCGCCAAAACCGGCACCGTCACTGATGCCCACAGCCAGGGCCATGATGTTCTTCATGGCACCACCCAATTCGGCTCCCACAATATCCGGGGTGGTATACACCCGGAACACCGGGTTCATAAAGGCTTCCTGGGTCAGGGCCGCCGCCTGCTGGTTCACAGAAGCGGCCACCACAGCAGTGGGAATGCCTCTTCCCACTTCTTCGGCGTGGGAAGGACCTGTGAGGGCCACCACCGGCACCTCGCCCAGGAACACCCGCTCCAACAGATCGGACAACAGAGAATAGCCGCTGTTTTTATCAAAGCCCTTGGACAAAAGCACCATCACCTGGTTTTTGCTCACATAAGGCCGCATCTTCTGGGCGGTCTCAAACACAGCAAAGCTGGGCACCGCCACCACCACTATATCGGCTCCCTGCACACAGGCGATATCGGTGGTCACCTTCACCCGCTCCGGCAGAAGAATACCGGGGAGCAGCGCAGGGTTCTCCCGCTTTTCCTGCAAAAGGGCCGCTTCTTTGGGATCAAAAGACCACAGAGTCATGTCGTGGCCGTTTTCGCTGAGCATCTTGGTGGCAGCAATGCCCCAACTACCCGAACCGATGACAGAAATTTTCATAGTAACCTCCGGCCGCGATGGCCCTGTTGAAAATGGATCTATTTTTTCTTACCCAGCTTGGATTCTTCTCCATGCAAAAGCCGTTTGATGTTGCTCCGATGCTTCCAGACCACAACGACAGCCGTCCCCAGGCCTGCCGCCAGATAGCCGGTATGATCCCGGTAACAGACAAGGAGACCTGCGGCAAAAGCCACCGCCGCCAATATGGAAGCCAGAGACACATAGCGGGTGAACACGGCCACCAGCAAAAAGACAGCCAGAACAAAGAGGAAGAGGCGCCAGTCAAACACCAAGATCATGGCGGCGGCACTCA